>JANNDZ010000945.1:0-2785 GCA_031378395.1 Pseudanabaena sp. OTE_75_metabat_487_sub | reverse complement strand
GAGAAATCAATTTTTTTGCAAGCTGCTCCTCTCCGCCCAAAACGTGAAGTCCCATCTACTGTGTCTGAGCTTCCTAAAAACAAGCACAATGAAAGCCTAGGATATTAACCAAGAAGGGACGCAAAGCGTCCCTTCTTGATATAAAAGCAAAAACCTCGCTACGCGAGGTTTTTGCTTTTGTGACGTAATGGGCAGGAACTTGACGTGGTTAAATACGATCATGGTTTTGTGCGCGTTACGCGCACAAAACCATGATCGTATTTATTGCAACTTGACATTATGTGTGGAATTGTTGGCTACATCGGACATCGCTCGGCAAATGAAGTTTTAATCTCAGGGTTACGCAAACTCGAATATCGCGGTTATGACTCCGCAGGCGTTGCCACAATTCCGTTTTTCGATGATCCAGCCGATCGCTTAATTGATCGCAGTTTGCATCGGGTCAGAGCCAAGGGCAAGCTCATCCAACTTGAGGAAAAGTTAAAGGCTGATACCGCTCCTGACGCACCAATTGGCATTGGTCACACGCGCTGGGCGACCCACGGCAAGCCTGAGGAGCATAATGCTCATCCCCACACCAATACAATGGGAAATCTTGCGGTTGTGCAGAACGGGATTGTTGAGAACTACCATATTCTTCGCACTGAGCTAAAACAACTTGGTCATATTTTTGTTAGCGAAACAGATACAGAAGTAATTCCCCATATGATTGCCGAGTTTCTAACTCAGTTAGAAAAGCAAGGCAATATGATTCCTGACAAGTCTCCCTCAGTGCTGTTTGAAGCAGTACGACTGACGATTGCAAAATTGCAAGGAGCCTATGCGATCGCGGTCATTCATGCCGATTATCCCGATGAATTAGTTGTTGTGCGTCAGCAAGCGCCGCTAGTTATTGGTATTGGTAAAGACGAGAATTTTTGCGCTTCGGATACGCCTGCGTTAGTCGCCTATACGCGCACTGTGATTTCTTTAGAGAATGGTGAAATTGCACGACTGACTAGAGAATCTGTACAGGTGTATAACGCCAAAGGCGATCGCCTCCGTCGTGCGCCCCAAACTCTCAACTGGAATCCCACCATGGTGGAGAAGCAGGGCTTTAAGCACTACATGCTCAAGGAAATCTATGAGCAGCCTGGGGTGTTTCGGACAGGATTGGCAAGTTACGTTAGTGAAGCTAATAAAGTTGATTTGGGACTACCCGAAGGTTTTATTGATCAGATCGAACGTGTAGAGATTATTGCTTGTGGAACCAGTTGGCACGCATCTCTCGTAGGAAAGTATTTACTAGAGCAGCTTGCAGGTGTACCAACTAGCGTTCAATATGCTTCTGAATATCGCTATTCGCCACCACCTTCTTTAAAAAATACCCTTGTGATTGGTGTAACTCAGTCGGGTGAAACTGCGGATACTCTCGCTGCGTTAGAGCTTGCAAAATCAAGAGGAGATCGCTGTCTCGGTATTACCAATCGTGTTGAAAGCTCAATTGGGCGAATTTGTGATGCGGTGATTGATACTCAAGCAGGAATTGAGATCGGGGTAGCCGCGACAAAAACCTTTGTGGCTCAATTACTGATGTTCTATTTACTAGCCTTAGAGTTTGGCGCTGCAAAAGGTACATTAACCGAAACGAGAACTCAAGAATTAATCGAAGGATTGCGGCAACTCCCTGCCTATATGGAACGGATTCTCGAAAGCCAAGAGCGTTATATCGAGGAGCTTTCGCGTCAGTTTACCCATACCAAAGATTTTATCTTTTTAGGTCGTGGCATCAACTTCCCGATCGCACTCGAAGGTGCGCTCAAGCTCAAAGAAATCAGCTACATTCATGCTGAAGGCTATCCCGCAGGTGAAATGAAGCATGGGCCGATCGCATTGCTGGATCAAGATGTGCCTGTAGTTGCGATCGCAACCCCTGGTGCGGTGTACGAGAAGGTTCTTTCTAATTCGCAAGAAGCAAAGGCTAGAGATGCAAAATTAATTGGAGTCGCGCCTCTTGACGATCCTGCGGCGCATGAGGTATTTGACTACATTTTGCCGATCCCTGTCGTTGACGAGATTTTCTCACCAATTCTCACCGTGATTCCGTTGCAATTGCTGTCTTATCATGTGGCGGCGCATCGCGGTTTAGATGTCGATCAACCCCGCAATCTCGCTAAATCTGTTACCGTTGAATAGAACAAAAAGACGGCGCAATGCGCCGCCTTTTTGTTCTGTATAATCGCTATCAAAAAATCACCCCTCAAGTTTTAAGCTCAAATTGCGATCGCCTATGAGAGAAAATGGTTATAATTTAGAGAGTAAGTTGTGTAAGAGAAATTACAATCTCAACTGTTGCTGTGATTAAAGAACATATTGAGATGACTCTGGGAGTGTGCGGTGGGAAACCTCGTATTGCGGGACATCGGATCACGGTGCAAAATATAGCAGTGTGGCATGAGCAAATGGGAATGTCTCCTGATGAAATTTTGCTGCACTATCCCAGTATCAATTTGTCAGATATTTACGCGGCTTTGGCATATTACTATGACCATAGAGAAGAAATTAGAAAGCAAATTGAGGATGATGAATCTTTTGCTCTAGAAATGAAGAAAACAACTGTTTCTCTTGTGCAACAGAAGTTGAGAAATCTGCGTGAAAGATAGAATTATAGCGGTTTTCATATGAGTACGGTACGAGCATCACATTCATAAAACCAGCCAAAAAAGTCAGAAGTAGAGATAGAATTAAAAGCCTTAGTAACCGCAGCATGAAGCTCGTCAGTAGTCCTCGGAGCAATAGAACGGAG
>JANNDZ010000868.1:0-6668 GCA_031378395.1 Pseudanabaena sp. OTE_75_metabat_487_sub | reverse complement strand
ATCCTAAAATATTAGGAACTTTATTATAATTTAGAGAGTCCTCCGTAAGATCTGAGACATGCCCTTTAAATGATCATTTCTAAGGTTTTATTCGGATGAATCAAAAAATTATATCTCAGGCATATCAAACCATTGAGAAGCTATGGCAAAGAGCAGTTAGCGCTCCATCAGATATAGCTTTATTTATTAGCAATATTGATGTGGTTGAGCAAAAGGTGCTATATCCTCGTTATCAAAGATTTATCCGCGAATATCAACCGTTACTTAATCGCCCAACCTCTGAAGAGCAAAAAATTGTCCAAGAGCTAGAAACATACGGAGTTGCGATCGCAACTTTAGACGAATTGGCGATTCCTAATAGCGATCGCTTTTTTCTTGCCGCCGAAAATATCTCCCAAGAACTCAAAAGGGATGCCCAAAATCCTCTGTATATGGGCAGACATACGCTGAATATCAACGCTGAGCAGATTATGCGTTTTCCAGAATTATTTCTGTGGGGCGCAGATGCTAAGCTTCTAAGAATTATTGAGAACTATCTCAAGCTACCCGTCGCTTATGATGGCTTATCTTATTACTACAGCCTTCCAGATGGAAGAGAAACTGGTCCCCGTAAGTGGCATCAGGACAAAGAAGACTGGCAAATGATCAAAGTTGGCGTTTATATCAATGATGTAAATGAAGATGGAGGACCCTTTGAATGTGTTACGCCCGAAGCTAATGAATTTCTATGCAAGACTTTGAAAACTAAATCTGTGCGTCGTTATAAAACTGCTTTTCATCATGAGATTCAGGAAATATTACCCGAACATATGCAGGAAAATTGGCATAAAACTTGTATTGGTAAGGCTGGAACCGTAATTTTTGTGGATACGGCGCGATACTATCATCGTGGTAAACCACCTACTAAATTTGATCGTTCGGCGATCTTTTTTGGTTATTGTAGTCGCAAACCCCGACATCCTTTTTTCTGTGGCAGATCGCCGCTCTCTGATGAAGAGCTGAGATATATGGCAAGTCTCTTACCAGAAGATACGCGAGACTGTGTAACTTGGCGCGATCGCTTGACAGGATTAGCTAAATGGATTCCCAAAAATCGCCTCAGAGTTTAACAGAATATGTGAAAGCACACATTCTTGATCAACCCCAGCGCAATACCGCCGAACCCCAGCTTAAACCTGCGCCAAAACCTGCGATCGCAATTAAATGATCGGGTTGAATTTTGCCTGCTTGTACCCACTCATTAAGTGCGATCGGGATTGAGGCGGCAGAAGTATTGCCATATTTGCCCATGTTGCTAACCGCCTTGGCAGGATCGATACCAAAACGATTAACTACTGCGTCAATAATGCGTTGATTAGCTTGATGCAAAATTAGCCAATCAAGATCATGGACTTCTAAATTGGCATAGTGCAAAGATTTTTCGATCACTTCTGGAACGCGCCGCACTGCAAATCGATAGACTTCTTGACCGTTCATACTGATCGGTTCAAAGGTACTCCGACCAGAATAATTGATAGTAAGTAAATCATTGCCCTTGCCATCACTGCGCATCTCAAAGCCCAAAAGATTGTCTTGAGGCTTACTTTCGCTACTGGCTTGCAAAACTATAGCTCCCGCACCATCACCAAACAAAATGCATGTGCGACGATCCTGCCAATCGACCCAACGCGAGAGGACATCAGCACCGATCAGCAAAACATTTTTGTAAACCCCTGTACGAATATATTGCGACGCAGTAACCACCCCAAACACAAATCCAGAACAGGCCGCAACCAGATCAAAAGCGACAGCTCGTTCTGCACCTAAGATTTTTTGAACTCGTCCTGCTGTGCCGAACAAATCATCGCTAGTCGATGTGGACAAAATAATCAGATCAATATCTTCTGGTGTCAATCCTGCGGCAGCGATCGCCTGTAGTCCTGCTTGCGCGGCAAGATTTGCGACTGAATCATTTTCACCATCGGCAATATGACGCTCTCTGATGCCTGTACGCGAGGCAATCCACTCGTCAGTGGTGTCCACCATCTGCGCGAGATCATGATTAGTAAGTACGCGATCGGGAACGGCGGAACCGCTACCAATAAAACGTACTCCGACGAGAGAAGATTCAGTATTAGTCATTGGCTGTGTTTGATCAGAATAGCTGGATAAAGAGTGTTACAGCGCTTGGCGCTGAATTAAAACCTAATCGCAAAACCAAGCTAAGTTGGCGGATCATCGGGTGTGTCATCGATCGCAGGTACAGGGACTTTAGGCTTGATTTGACCACGAATACGCTCAAGCACTTCATTATCGACAGCATCTTTGGCAACACGGATGGCATTACGAATACTTACAGCGTTAGAGCTACCGTGACTAATCACACAAATACCAGCTACACCTAGTAATAAAGCCCCACCATACTCATCGGCATCGATGCGCTCTTTCACTTTTTTTAGATTGGGTTTCAGGATCAATGCGCCGAGCTTGCCCCGCCAACCCTTAGGTAACTCTTCCTTGAGGATTTGCATGACTGCATTACCAACACCTTCAGCAAATTTGAGCACAATATTGCCAGCGAAGCCATCACAGACAATCACATCAAACTGACCTTTAAGAATGTCGCGCCCTTCGGCATTGCCCGCGAAGGTAATTTGAGGATTGTCTTGTAATGCTTGATGAACACGAATCGCTAGCTCGTTACCTTTGCAAGCTTCTTCACCAATATTCAGCAAGCCAACTTTTGGATCTTTAATGCCGATCGCATATTGACTATAGAGCGAGCCCATGATGGCAAACTGCTCTAAAAATTTGGGGCGACAGTCCACATTTGCGCCGACATCAAGAAGTAAGACAGGTTTGTGGGCTACCTGAGTGGGGAACAATGCGCCGATTGCAGGTCGATCTACCCCTGGTAATCGCCCTAAGCGCAGTAACGCCGCCGCCATGGCTGCTCCAGAATGCCCTGCCGAAATCACGGCATCGGCTTGCTTGCGCTTAACTAAGTTCATCGCCACGGCGATCGAGGAGTTAGGCTTACGGCGCAACCCCTCAAGAGGCTCATCATCCATTTCGATGATCCCTTCTGATGGCACGATCTCAAGGCGATCGGTCTCTTGATAATTATGTTGCTTGAGATAGTTCACGAGAATATCGCGATCTCCTACTAACGCTATATCTACACCCAATTGGGTTTGAGCTAATATTGCTCCTTCGATTATCTCGCGTGGGGCAAAATCTCCACCCATCGCATCTACTGCAATTCTCACTATTTGCGATCCTGTCTGAGTTTTATGACTAAAACTGTAAAGAATTTTATTTAACCTTGCAAAAATTTTAACAGTTCAAGTCACCTCAACCATCAGCAATCTCAAAAAAACCATAAATACTGAGGAGTGTTAAGGAGTCCATTATTTTTACGGTGTTGGAACAACGTTTCTACTAGCTTCTCGATCAAGAGGCAAAATTAGTGGCGTGCTTTGACCACTGCCAAGAATTACAATTTTAGAGTTTGGGGATAGCGATAACTTTTCTGTTGCCTCGATCGCACGTAGTTGCAACACCGCAGGTGTAAGTCCTTCAGCAAGAATTTTTTGAGCATCCGCACTTCCCTTTGCCTCAATGCGCTTGCGATCGGCTTCTTGCTTTTCTTTTTCTAAAACAAATTTCATTTGGAGATTTTCTTGTTCAGCCTTTAGCCTTTGCTGGATCGCAGCCTGCAAAGTTTCAGGGACTTTGACGTTTCGCAACAGAGCTTCATCGACGATAAACCCAATGGGAGCGAGTTGCGATCGCAGTTTTTCGGCAAGTTTTAAACTGACTTCTTCGCGCTTAGTGGCATAGACCTCTTCGGCAGCGTATCCAGAAATAATTTCGCGTGAAATTGATCGAAATCTGGAAACCACAATTTCTCTTTCTTCAGTACCAATATTTAGATAAATACTCGCCGCCTTAGCAGGATCGATGCGATATTGAATGCTGACATCAATTCCCAATGCTAAGCCTTCCTTTGAGGTTGCGCCAATCTCTTCTTTAAGATCGCGTAATCGGACTGAAAATTGCACTACATCCGCAAAGGGATTAATAGCATGAATACCTGCGGGCAAGCTGCGATCGCTGACTTTGCCCTGAAAGTCTTCCACTCCAACATTTCCCGCAGGAATGACAATGATCAATCGGCTCAGAGCATTTATCGTTGCTAACAGCGCAATCAATCCCGAAACCGCTTGGATTACTAATTGAGCAATGCGATTGTCAACTAGCTTTTTGTGACTAAAAAATACAACTATCGAGACTAATGAAGCGATCGCAGAAATAATAAACGACATTTTTATCCTCTTTTATCTAAATGGCATCGAATAGAGTAAACCACCTTTCTTCCATGTGCGATTTAACCCGCGTGGAATATCTAGGGGGGCAAGATTACGATTGTAGATATCGCTATAATTTCCCACTTGCTTGAGAATTTGGGTTGTCCAGTCTGGTGCTAGCCCAAGCTCAATACCTAGTGAATCCGATGTACCGAGAAATCTGGCAACTTCAGGATTTTTCGTGTCTTTAAAAATCTGGTAGTTATCGATATTAATACCCAATTCTTCGGCATAAAAAGTTGCATAAATTACCCAAGTCACGACATCTCGCCAGCGATCGTCATTACCAACTAGAGCAGGACTCAGTGGTTCCCTTGACAAGCTGAGATCGAGAATTTTGTGATCAGCAGGGCGAGGTAGCTTACTTCTCCATGCTGCAAGCTGCGATTTTTCGGAAGAAATCGCATCACATTCCCCTTTTGCATAAGCATTCAAGACTCCATCAAGATCAGGCAGAATGATCGACTCGAGCGCAATATTTGCTTCTTTGAATGTAGATTCCAAATTTGTAGCGTTGATTCCAGTTTCTACACAGATTTTTTTATCAGCTAACTCTTTGAGAGCGATCGCGGATTCTTCATTGCTTTTTTGGGCTTCACTGGTTTTTGGGGTTTGTTTATCTGATTTACTGTCTTTTTCAGACCGACTCTCTGGGCTACTAGTGGAACTAGGAGAAGCTGATGGTGAATTTGTGGGATTTGGGCTAGGAGAATTGGGACTAGAAGAACTGGGACTAGAAGCGCTGGAGATAGGTGAACTACTTGTTGGTTTTGCCCCAATCCTGAGCATTACTCCCTGCCCATCAAAAAAAGTTGTCGGTGCAAAGGAAATATTATCAGTGACATCACGGGTTAAAGTGCGGGTTGTATTTCGCATTAATACATCAACATCACCACTTTGGACGGAGGTAAAGCGATCCTTGGCTAGCAAGGGCTTAAACTCAACCGCCTTGGCATCTCCCAAGACCGCAGCAGCGATCGCGCGGCAATAATCCACATCTAAGCCGCTCCATACGCCTTTGTCGTCAACATAGCTAAATCCAGATAGCTTACCATTCACGCCACAAATTAGCTTGCCGCGAGCCTTTACCCTTTCTAAAATTCCCTCTGGCTCTTTTTTGCCTTTAGTCGCAATCGCCGCAGTTGTTGGGGCGGCGACGGTTGGCGGGGCGGTGAGGCTTGGTTTTGACTGCTCTTGACATCCTGATAGCAGTGCGATCGTTAGGCTTGCAAAAAAGCACCATTGTCGCAGAGGTGTCTTTTTGGAATGGCTTTGGGCTTTACGTTTCAGGGGGGCAGCAGTTTTAGGTAAATGCTTAGGCATTAAGCTCATGGGGTTAATGATTTCTAGCGTTAAGGGCACTGCGATTTAATAAGGAGACATTTTTAGTGGCACGGCTTTGCCGCGCCACTAAAAATGTCTCCTTATTTTGCTATCAGTCCCTAATGTGCCACGATTGTAGCAATAATTCGAGAATGGAAGTAGTTAAGACTGATGGGAAACTTATGCGAATCTTATTGGTAGATGACGAAGAAGAGTTGGCTGAGCCACTCCAACGAATTTTGACAAATCAGGGCTATTTGGTTGATAGCGCAAATAGTGGCGATCGCGGTTGGGAATTAGCGCAAACAGGTGATTATGACTTGCTGATTTTGGATTGGATGATGCCTGAGAAATCAGGAGTAGAAATTTGTAGCGCATTGCGACAGAAAGGAGATAGTACACCCGTACTCATACTCACTGCCAAAGATACTCTTGATGATCGCGTGGCAGGGTTAGATAGTGGCGCTGACGATTATTTGGTAAAGCCTTTTGAACTACGGGAGTTACTCGCCAGAGTGAGGGCTTTACTGCGCCGCGCCCCTTCGCCGATCGCATTAACTAGTGAGCCTGCAAAATTAAGTTATGGAGACTTGGAACTTGATCGCGATAATCAAGTCGTATATCGAGATCAGGTTGCGATCGCTTTAACCGAGAGAGAATATCAGCTTTTAGAGTATTTTATGTTTCATCAAAACCAATTACTAAGCCATGAACTCATCTCGCAACATCTTTGGAAAGAAGGAGAAGATGCCCCAACCAGTAATGCTTTAGCCGCACAGATCAAATTATTACGGCGCAAGATTGATCGCGATCGCCAAATCTCTTTAATCAATACTGTGTACGGCAAAGGCTATCGTTTTGGCTAAAACTCAGATATTTTAAAATATCTGTAGTCAGCAATTCTCATTTTAAAAATTGGTTTTTTGAAAGCTAGCCTACGGATAGATTACAAAAAACCAATTTTGGGTTTTCCAGCGCCATCGGCGCTGGAAAACC
>JANNDZ010000848.1:0-4722 GCA_031378395.1 Pseudanabaena sp. OTE_75_metabat_487_sub | reverse complement strand
GTCCTAAGCAAACCTTGCTTTGCTATAAGCAAACGAACCAATAAATTTTATGAAATTATTTCTTCACGACACTTTTATAAAATTTATTGGTTTGGGGTGGGGTACAAAGCGATTTAAGCTGCTTTAGTAATTACAGTACGGTGACGTGGAGTATTCGCAATGATCGTAGGAGACTCAAACCCTGCGGTGACTAATTCGGATGCGAGGTCAAAAGAGAAGTACTGATCGAGATAGGGTTCTGTACTTTTGAGTAGAGTCAAAATATAGGGAGGCATTTTGACATAGATATCTGAATAAGGATTCATATCCATGAGTGCGAAGTGCCCATTTGGACGCAAAACGCGGCGTATCTCGCGCAGGATTTGGCGAGTCGCATCTTGAGGTAACTCATGGAATAGCAGGAAACAAGATACAAAATCGAAGGAACTATCAGGTAATCCTGTTTGTTCTGCGGTGGAATGAATCCATTGCACTTGTTGATTTTCTGCTAATTCAGGATGTTTGGTGCGCGTATTGTAATTTGCGATCGCCAAAAAATGTGGAGACAAATCCAACCCAGTAATTTTGGCTTGAGGATAAGTGTTATGTAGCGCGAAAGTACTCATGCCCACGCTGCAACCGATATCGAGGATATCCTGAGGCTGCGCGGTCATCGCCTCTTTGACAATGTCTAGATAGCTCTGACGCAACCTTGCATCACCTTCAATAGGTGGTTTGTCATCATTCCAAATCCGCGAGTGGACAGCATAGGCGGCAACTTCCACTTCGGTTGCAGGGCTCCAGCCCAGATTGCCTTCTTCATAGGCATGAAAAGGCTTGAGATAATATTCAGGATACTTTAAGTTTGGATTTTGAACTTGGGTTAGTTCAGCTTCAAGATCTTGTTTTTGCAAGTCGGCGGCAATTTGGAGCCAATTTACGCCCATCGACTCAGCGCGTTCGATCATCATTTTGCGAGCGCGTTGCTTGGCTATGTTAAATAAAGGTGCGATCGCTAAAAGACCATTTACGAAACGGGAAGCTAGTCCAATTTTTGGGGTCGGGTTTGTAGTTGCAACAGTCATAATTAATTTAAAAAATATAATTCCTGAAATTTAAGCGTAACAGGATTAACTTGCTACTCTCTGATTTTACGTGGCTTCATGGCGATCGCAGGATTACCGCTGTAAATTGTCATTGGTTCTAGCGATCGCGTCGCGACACTCCCTAAGCCCAAAACTGCACCCTGTCCGACTCGCACTCCTGCCGCAATAGTTGCTCGTGCCGCGATCCAACTACCTGATTCGATATAAATTGGGGCGGTGCTAAGCGCAAAATTGCGATCACGCCAGTCGTGATTGCCCGTACAGAGGTAAACCCCTTGCGAAATACAACAATGGCTTTCAATCGTGATCAAATCAAGATTATCGAGCCAAGCGTCTTCTCCGATCCAAACAAAATCTTTGATCACCAAGCGCCAAGGAAATTTGACCCGCACCCCAGTTTTAATCCTCACACCCTGCCCAATTTCTGCTCCAAACCAGCGCAAAATATTAACTTTCAAACCTGAAAAAGGGATTAAGTAACTACGCACTAAAGGCGCTCCCACAAAGTACCAAAGCACCTGTTTCAAGATCGTCGCGCCTATAGTATACGTACCCGTTGTGTAGTGATCGAGACGCAAAGTGACAACTCCTGACAGCGCTCTGCACTGAAATAAAATCCAAGATCTTTGTCAGCAATTCTCATTATCAAAATCAGTTTTTTGAAAGCCATCCTACGGCGGGCTTTCAAAAAACCGATTTTGGTGTTTCTAGCGCCAAAGGCGCTAGAAACACCAAAATCGGTTTCATACAGCAATATTCGATCAAACCCGCCACAAGAATGGTCGCAGGGCAAAGCCTCGCAATGGGTTTTATATTCTTATTCGTGGCGGGTTTGAAAGCAAATTGCTGTAATAAGAATTGCTGGATTTTTGTTGAGAGTGTTGCAAAGCAACACTCTCAACAAAAATCTTGGAGTATGTGATGTTATACAATATTAGAGCTTTTTAAATGGTCGAGTTTTTTCTATGCAAGTTTGGGTATTGCTGTTTAACGCTAACACCGATAATGAAGGTATTTATACTCTTGAAATTGAAGGCAATAATATTATTGTCGCCTTTGAGCAAGAGGATGACGCGATTCGTTATGCAGGTCTATTAGAGGCTCAAGATTTTTTGTCGCCTACAGTTGAACGCATCGACAAGCAAGATTTAGAAGAATTTTGTGAAGAAGCAGGCTATGACTTAAATATCGTACCGACCGATGCTCTGTTAGTTCCTCCTGAGAAAAATGTGGATAAAACTGATTGGTCTAGCGATCGCAATTCATCAGACTCTGAGGATGAGGATGAGGTAGAAGATCCCGTAATTGCCATGATGCGTCGTCGCCTAGAAAATTTACTATAGTAATTCTGAATTTTTTATAGGTATTACCACGATGTCCGATCTGCCTTCCAATACTTTAACCAACGTCATTACCAAATTTGAACCGACCGCTGAAGGTAATGAAAGCGATGGTTGGTTTAACTATGCTGTGCGTGTGTATCCGCATCACACTGACTATGCAGGTGTCGTGTGGCATGGCACTTATCTAACTTGGATGGAAGAGGCGCGAGTAGAATGCTTGCGAACAGTGGGGATGAGCTTTGAGGAGTTAGTCTCAGCAGGTGTAGACTTACCAGTTGCTGAGATGAATCTGCGCTATCATCGCTCGGCGCGGATGGGTGATGATGTGCTGGTAATGACTAGGCTTGTGCCAGATAAAGTGCGCCTGAACTGGGAATATCAAATTCGCACGGAAACAGATCTATGTGTAACAGCAGTGGTTACCCTCGTACCTGTAGATTTTGAAAAACGTAAGCTATTGCGATCGCTACCAAGTTCTTTAGAAGGGGCGATCGCTAAACTTACAGGGATTTAAAAACACTAAGCTATGGTGTGGCGCTTCGCGCCGCACCATAGCTAAATTCATTGAGGAAATCAATCAAATCATGGCAAATTGGCAAGTAATTGCAGGCGGCGTGACCGCAGCAAAGGGCTATAGAGCCGCAGGGATTACAGCAGGACTAAAACCATCGGGCGCACCTGACCTAACTTTGATCGCTTCCGATGTCCCTGCGATCGCCGCAGGTGTATTTACCAAGTCTTGCGTCAGAGCCGCCTGTGTGGACTTTAACCGCGAAGTATTAGCAAAGGGCGGCTACGTTAGCACGATCCTTTGCAATGCAGGTCAAGCCAATGCCAGTACAGGTGCAGAAGGCTGGCGTAATGCCGTTGAATGTGCGGAACTTGTAAAGACAGCTTTGAATACCGCAGATGGTGTTTTAGTTGCTTCCACTGGTGTAATCGGCAAGCAATTGCTGATGGACAAGATGCGGGCAGGCATTGCCAAAATTGCCACATTAATTTCGCCCGACGGTGGTGAAGATGCTTCGCGATCGATCATGACCACCGATACTGTGCCCAAGAGTATTGCCCTAGAAACCGTAATCGATGGCAAGCCAGTCAGAATCGGCGGCATCTGCAAAGGATCAGGGATGATTCACCCCAATATGGCGACGATGCTGGGTTTTGTCACTTGCGATGCGGGTGTAGAGCCAAAGCTTTGGCAAAAGATGTTGTCTAGTTCTATTGATGCAAGTTTCAACCAAGTTACTGTCGATGGTGACACTAGCACCAATGACATGGTGTTGGCGCTCTGCAATGGTCAGTCTGGTGTAACTATTGATGATGAAGATTCTGATGCAGCAAAGCAACTACAGGCGATGCTCAAAGAAGTATGTATGAGCTTAGCTAAGGCGATCGCTCGTGATGGTGAAGGCGCAACCTGCATGATCGAGGTCAATGTCACAGGCGCATCTAGCATCGAGGCTGCACGTCAAATTGCCAAAACCATTGTCGGTTCATCGCTCGTAAAATCCGCAATTTTTGGCAACGATCCTAACTGGGGCAGAATTGCTGCCGCAGCAGGCCGATCGGGTGTTGATTTTGATCAAGATCTGTTGAATATTCAACTGGGGGATTTTGTGATGATGAAGGATGGCTCACCACAGGAATACGATCGCAATGCTGCTAGTGACTATCTCAAAAATGACACCGTAATCATTAATGTCGGTGTTGGTGATGGTAGTGGCGATGGCACTGCATGGGGATGTGACCTTAGCTATGATTACGTCAAGATCAATGCTGAATACACAACTTAAATTTTAAATAAGCAGAGGGAACATGTTTGATTTCCTGTGCTTTTCATAGAGAACCAGTTATTTGTAGCGTGGCAAAGCTGCTCCATAAGTAATACCAAAACACAAAATGGCGTAGCCATTTTGTGTTTTTAAAACCCTTATGGGGTTTGGTTTTTAATTCACAAAAGTGTCGCCACACTTTTGTGATTTGGTATAACTGGTTCTCTATTACAGGCTTTGCGCTAAAGCCCAAACAACAGATTCTTTAAAAGTTTTGATTGATAACGCTTTTAAAGAATCTGTTGAAGTTCGGTTGAATGGAAACTGCTTTAAATCGCAGAATCCTTAATGGATAATCAGCAATATGTGGTGGTGGAGCGCCAATTCAAGGATGAAATGCAACGCCTAGAGATCTTTGCATAAAGGGACTCATAAGGATAATCTGATGATAATCACAACAATCAGGAAATCCTCATGAGCTTTAAGCATCTTACCACCATAGAAAGAAGCGAACTCTAT
>JANNDZ010000843.1:0-5601 GCA_031378395.1 Pseudanabaena sp. OTE_75_metabat_487_sub | reverse complement strand
CAGCAAATTTTCCAGAAACATACGAAGCAGCCCTAAGTGCTGCACAAGCCATTGAGAATGAATACTCTCGTGCTGATGCGCTGAGTGCATTAGCGGCAAATTTTCCAGAAGCATACAAAGAAGTTCTGAGTAACGCACAAGCCATTGAGAATGAATACTCTCGTGCTAGCATTCTGAAAGCGTTAGCGGCAAATTTTCCGCAGAAATTATACAAAGAAGCCCTAGTTGCTGCACAAGCATTTCAGTATGAATCCTGTCGTGCGGAGGTTCTGAAAGCTTTAGCAGCAAACTTGCCACAGAAATTATATGAAGAAGCCCTAAGTGCCGCACAAGCTATTCAGTCTGAACCCGATCGTGCGAAGGTTCTGATTGCGTTAGCGGCAAATTTTCCAGAAACATACGAAGGAGCCCTAAGTACCGCACAAGCCATTACGTATGAATCTGGTCGCGCTGATGCTCTGATTGCGTTAGCGGCAAATTTTCCAGAAGCATACAAAGAAGCCCTGAGTAGCGCACTAGCATTTCAGCATGAATCTAATCGTGTTGAGGTTCTGAAAGCGTTAGTAGCAAACTTACCACAGGAACTATACAAAGAAGCCCTAAATGCCGTACTAGACATTAAGAATAATTCTGATCGCGCTAATGCTCTAAACCAACTTATTCCCCAATTTACAACATTCCCAAATTCCCTACAGTTTACAATCTGGCAACAAATTCTCTACCAAGGATCACAACGCAATCGTCCAGGATTCCTATCCGATCTAGCAGCATCAGTTCCACTTATAGACAATCTCGGCGGGAAAGCGGCTGGTATTGGCATTGCCAAATCAATTCAACAAGTCGCTAAATGGTGGCGATGATGTTTGAGTAACTTGTCATACCTAATTGCTGCGATCCGCAAATAGTCGATTTCTCTCTCTTCCAGCCAACTGCATTTTTGAGAAACAATGCTTAAAACATTTGAAACCCAGCTCAAAGCGATCGCCTTTGACTCTGATATTGCCAAACTCACCGAAAACTTTACGGGGCGGCAATGGATGTTTGATAACATCGATCGCTGGTTGAAGGAGTCTGAGGAACGGTTCTTCATCTTGACGGGTGAACCAGGAGTGGGGAAAAGTGCGATCGCCGTGACTAAGCTAAACATAAAAATATAATGTAAAATTACCACGCTCCCCTTACAAATATGGTCATTCAACTCCCTGAATCGATCGCAGCCACAATTCATCACTTCATAGGGAGATCGTGGCTTTTGCCTCCCCTCATAAACTGGTTTGAGCGATCGCAGCAAAGATACTTCATCATCACAGGCGCACCTGGCACAGGCAAAAGCGCTATCGTCGCTTGGCTTGCAGGTACAGGTTTCTTACCTGCCGATCCTGAGGCAAGTCATCAATTAGCCTATTTGCGATCGCAAGTTGGAGCCGCCCACTTTTGTATTGCCGCCAGTGGCTCCACCGATCCAAGAAACTTGGCAATGAGCATAGTCAAACAACTGACCCAAACAGTTCAAGGTTTTAATGATGCGCTTATCAAGACCCTACCCAAAGAAATTCAGATAGATGTCAAGCAAACGGTTGGTATAGCAAACGCCAGTACCATAACAGGCGTACATATCGAATCCCTGAACATGGGAAATTTAAGTGATGAAGCCAGCTTCAATCGAATGGTACGAGAACCACTTAAACAACTCTATAACGATGGCTACAGTCAACCTATCTTGATTCTCATCGACTCGCTCGATGAAGCAGAAACCTATACAGGCAATATCAAGATTGTTGAACTGCTTACAAAATTAACCGACATCCCCAAGCAAGTAAGATTCTTGCTAACAACCCGTCCCGATCCTCGCATTCTTAAGCATTTTCCTGATAGTCAACTCTTCGATCTGATTGGCAACGCACCTGCAACCTCAGACGACATTCAGCAATACGCCTACGAGCAACTCAGTGCATTACAAGAAAGCCAGCGATCGCACCTAGCTAGCACCATCAGCCACGCCGCCGAAGGCATCTTTCTCTATGCCTACTTGGTGATTGAAGACTTGTTGCCACATTTGTCAGAAGAGATCGCCATTGAAACCCTATCACTACCCAAGGGATTATCTGGACTCTATCAGCAGTTTTTGAACCGAGAGTTAGGCAAGAACGAAGATCTTTGGTACGACTTGTTCAAACCATTGTTAGGTGCGATCGCAGTGTCGCAGGGAAATGGACTGAATCAAAGGCAGTTAGCAGGCATAGTTAGAAAAGACATAGATGACGTTGAGCGATCGCTACGCAAATGCGCTCAATATCTTCGCGTAGCTGAAGGTCATTTCCGAGTCTTTCACAAATCGTTTGCAGACTTTTTACTAGAAGACGAAAACAATACCAATTACCACATTAGTCCCACTACCATGCATCAGGGCATTACTGATTATTACTGGCAAACATCTCAACCTTTAGAAAAAGTAGATTTGCATCAACTAGACAGTTATGCCTACCAACATCTGGGGAATCACCTAATGGATGGCGATCGCAAAGACGATCTGTGTAAGCTACTGACAACATCTCCTCAATGGATGGAAGCTAAATTCATCCATTTTAACGATGATGCATCCTATACAGCCGACCTAGATTTAGCAATCAATAGTTTCTCAGATCCACTGACAGCAGACCAACTGCTTACTCTCATCCAGCTTCACACTGCTCGTCAAGTAATCGGTCAACGGGTCAATCGTTATGATAATAATGATTTGCAAACGCTGGTATGGTTGGGACGAGAAGCTGAAGCCTTAAACCTTGCCCGTCTGCGAACTAGTGCTCAAAAACGCTTTTGGGGATTATTTCTACTTTATAAACTCTTTGATCAAAGCGATCGACACTATCCTTCTCTACTGCGCGAACTTCAAGAAACTGCGTTCTCTATTGAGGAACCCAAAGCACGAGTATCAGCACTAGGTGCAGTAGCTTACACCCTAGCTCAGGTAGGATGCAAAATCGATTCGGAATCAATATTTGCTCAAGCGAGACAGTATGCATCCCAAATCGAAAATAAAAGTCAGCAATCTTGGGCGTTAAAAGAACTAGTCATTTCCTTGATTTATGCAGGTTGTTTTATAGATGCTGAAGAAATTGCCCGCACAATAGAAGACTGCACATGGCAAGCTTGTAGCCTAGCAACATTAGGAGCGTCATTAGCCATCAACCAGCCAGAAAAATCAAAGGCACTTTTTTTAGAGTCCCAAGAACAAGCTCTAATTTTGCCAGATAACTATGAACAGGCATGTTTACTAAAGTTGATCGCTAGTGCACTCATCGATGCAAACGATTTGGATGCAGCAGAAGCTGTTGCCCAGAGCATTAATAATTATCCCAAGCGTATTGAAGCTCTAAGTCAACTTGCTACTACTCTTGTAAAAGCTGGTTTGGGAGCCAAAGCAAAATCCATATTTACTGAGGCAGAAACTCTAGCAAGTTCCATCGATAATGACTTTCAGCAAGGAGAAGCATTGAAAAACCTATCAGAAGCACTTGCTCAATCAAAACACTTTACAGAAGCTGAAAGGATTGCTCTGGCTATTGAAACAGATTGGTCAAGAACACAAGCTTTAGAAAATTTATCAGTCGAATTAGCCCAAACTGAACAGTTTGGTGAGTCTGAGAGAATTGCTAAAATGATTCAAGATAAAAGCCGATGGGCATTTGTATTAAAAGCTCTAGCCTTTTTCCATGCCAAAACTGGTAACTCAGCAGTAGCAAACAAGTTGTTTCAGGAAGCGATAGCGATCTCTACAGTGGTTGAAGATCCCGAAATATCTATTTTCGCCTTAGTAATCTTGGCGATAAACTTGAAAAAAGCTGATCGCAAACCCGAATCTCAGCAAATTTTTCAAGAGGCTCTAGTAGCGGCTCAATCGATTGAAAATGATACAGACCAAATATCTACTCTCAGAGCCGTAGTGACAGAACTAGCTCAGCAGCATATCTTCCCAGAGTCAGAAATTTTTGCTCAAGCCATTAAAAATCCATTAGATCGAGCATGGGCAATGATAGAAATTGCGATCTCGCTTGCTCAAAACAAATGTGAAATAGAGGCTGCGAGAATTTTTACAGAAATTGAAAAGTTAGCAGAGATCGTTACAAACGATTTAGGATCGCGGCAACAGCATAAAGGTTGGGTACTAGCAGAGTTGTCCAAAGCCTTAGCTCAAGTTGGATATTTTGCAGAAGCAGAAAGAATTGCTTGGATAATTGGCGACACTTGGAAGCAACCCGAGGCATTTGCAGACTTATCCAAAGCTTTGGCTCAAGACAGACAATTCCAAGAAGCCGAGAGAATTGCAAGAGCTATACCCAAAAAAGAATGGAAGCAAGTTGATGCGCTATGTGCGATCGCTTTAGCTTCAAACGATTTTGGAGATGAGGCAACAGCAGCATTACTCCTCATAGAAGCCAGAGAACTTACAAAATCAATTGAGGACATTACATGGCAGCCTTGGGCATTGAAGACGATAGTGACAGCGCTTATTCAAACCAAACAGTTCGTAGAAGCAGAGGCGATCGCAAACGAGATCGAAGACAAAGAGAAGCAAGCTTCGGCTTTACAAGAACTGGCGATCGCCTCAGGATCACCTGAACACTTCACCAAAGCTAGGAAAGCTATTGAAGAAAGTGTAAGTGGAATGGGTCAGCCTTGGATGCTTCAGGAAATCGCCGAGGCATTGCTTCAATTAGGAGAGTGGAGCAATGCTAGCTAACTTTTCACGGCGGCAGAAAATGCTGTAAAAAACGTAGAACCAAGCTCCCGAGATTCGGCACTCAAAGAGCTTTCTATCAGCAATGCCAAGCTTGGGCGCTTTCCCGAATCTCAAAGGATTATAGAAATTATAGATGGTTGGATGGATCGGGACAAAGCATTAATAGCTCTGACTAGAGAACTCACTCAAGTAGGAATGTTTACAGAAGCTAAACAGTTAATCCAAACAATTGAGGAGGAGAAAGAGAGGAGATGGGCGCTAAGTTCGCTAGCGATCGCACTAATGCGACAACAGCGATTTACAGAGGCATTCAACGAACTGGGAACGCAAACACCAGATGATTTTGTTCATATCTTAGTTAGCAGTGCTTCAATCTTCGACCAACTCAAGGAGGGACTGTCTTTGGCAATTTTCAATCGCACAGTACGGATGATCGGATGGGTTCGCTCAGACTGGAGAAAAATTAGCAGTATCCTCCGCTAAATATAAGATTCTTTTAGATCTCCCCATAATCTGCCAACTTTTGTTAAACTAAACGAGATTTCCGTAGCATCGCCTTTTCCCATTTCGCTCAGCTAGCATTAAGGCAAGTTCCATGAATACACGTCTCTCTGCGATCGCATTCACCTCTGATATTGCTAAACTCACGGAAAACTTTACGGGGCGGCAATGGGTGTTTGATGACATTGATCGCTGGTTGAAGGAGTCTGAGGAAAGGTTCTTCATTTTGACAGGGGAACCAGGTGTGGGGAAGAGTGCGATCGCCCATCTTTCCTAACGTATACAAACTTTTTAATTGGATTTAGCCATGCCATTTCTTAACCTCAAACTAGGAATTGATTTCTCGGACTATATGGCCG
>JANNDZ010000839.1:0-1512 GCA_031378395.1 Pseudanabaena sp. OTE_75_metabat_487_sub | reverse complement strand
GTTGGTGGCTCTAGCCAAGCAGGATAAATTACAAACATATCGCCAATTTCTTGGGGATGCCAATGCTGCTTCCAGCTCGATGACCAATCTTCATCGTTAATAACCACCCAGTCGGTGACGGGTACTTTGTAATTACAGGCGATCGCATCCTCTTTCAGCCAAAGCGCTAAAGCGGCTAGGTCTAAGACATTCCCTTTCTCAACGGGCAAATAACTATTAATCCGAAACTGCCCATCTTTGGTCTGGCTCACCATGCCCTGACAGCCAAAATTTTGCAGTCGCCAATAAATTTGTTCTTCTAAGGGCGGCTCGGTTAGAACTTGAATTTCCCACCAACTATTATTTGAGGTGAAGATCGGGGATGACATTGGACTTATGTGCCTAATTTTGATGAATGGGAGGACTAGGTGGATGGGCGGGGAAAACTGGAATTAATCTTGAATATATTCTTGCTCTAGCAATAGCGATCGCTCCGCACGCTGGGCTTCTCGTCCGATGTATGCCGCATGGTCAAACAGTGTAACAGGACAGGGTTGTGTTTTTTCAAAGATTTCCACACAGAGTTCCTTAGCAGTTCGGCCCGTAAACATCTGCACAGCTTGACGATCAACTTTGCCCCTAGCAGGAATTGGTTTGCCAGTTTCAGGATCAACAGCTAAGCCCTGAGTATTGATAATGTTGCTGTAATGTTTGGCGCAAATCAAATTTTGTTGACGATCAACATAAATAATGAAATAACCACTGGGATCAAGGGCAATGGATCGCTTGGATAAATGATCGTCAAGATCCTGTAGTTGTTGTGAGAGAGAATTAGCCTGAGTATCTATATCAACCGTAAAAGTCATTAACTTAGGAAATAAAAAATATTGTTGTCTAAAAACATGATACGACTATCTCGCGATCGCCAATGGGGATATGCTGAACTGATGCAATGCGAGATAATATTTATAGCTTTAGAGAGGCGATCGCCATGGCAGCCAAAGTACTTGATGGACGCTACAAATTAATCAAAAAAATTGGTGCTGGTGGATTTGGGCAAACCTTTATTGCCCGCGATATGCGCCGCCCCGGTTCGCCTCCTTGTGTTGTGAAGCAACTCAAACCCGCCAGCGATGATCCCAACTTTATTCGGGAAGCAAGGCGACTTTTTAATACGGAAGCAGAAACCCTCGAAAAATTGGGGAGACATGATCAGATCCCGCAGTTGCTGGCTTATTTTGAAGAAGATAAACAATTCTTTTTAGTACAAGAATTTGTTGAAGGGCGATCGCTGTACGACGAAATGAAAGCGCCGATCCCTGAGCCTGATGTCTCCGACAACGAACCCCACGATCAAATTTCGATAGACTTACAGAAGCTTTCTGAACCGATTAGAGATAAACAGTTGGGGGAAATTGAAGTTATCAACATCCTTAAAGATGTTCTTAACGTTTTAGAATTTGTCCATTCCGAAGGGGTGATTCATCGTGACATCAAACCAGACAATCTCATTCGCCGTAAAAAAGATCAGAA
>JANNDZ010000836.1:0-7606 GCA_031378395.1 Pseudanabaena sp. OTE_75_metabat_487_sub | reverse complement strand
TGCCACAAAGAAAATATGCTGAGCTTCGATGAAAGTCTGTAGTTCGGTCGTCAGGCGATCGTAAAATTTAGCCATCCGTTTATCTATCCAATCCTCGTGAAGTATATTTCTAACTAGATAAACCCATAAGGTTGCGCCCCGCAGGGGCGCAACCTTATGGGTTTACTTATTCGTGAGTATTTTCAATAACTCATGGTTAAGCATTGTATAGCCTTGGCTATTGAGATGCAGAATATCTCGGCTATAAATTTGGCGAACATTGCCACGCTCATCTGCCAAAAGTGTTGCTGCGTCTAGAATAATAACGCGATCGCTCTTGAGTGATTTGATAAATTGATTAATCTCAATAATCGCGCGATCGGCTTCTTCTGGCCAATAAGCTCGTACTGATTGAGATAACTCACTAGTAGGGAAAATCGTAGTGAGAATGACGGTTGCTTGTAGTTCTTGGGTTAATCTATTAACAATTTTTTGAATATTTTGTTTGCAGTTATTAACTATATTCCGTGATTCATTGGGAAAGGCGGCAAAATCTCTCAGGTCGTTTACGCCGACTTGGACAACCACGATTTGGGGCGATAACGACGCAACATGAGCAGATAGTCTTCCTAAGACTTGATCGGTAGTTTGTCCATTGATGCCGCGATTGATAAATTCAAAGGGGATATTGGCGATCGCTGGCCAAGCCACTGCACGGGAGTCCCCAAAGAACACGACTAAAGGTTTGTTTAGATCGCGTTTTGACAGATCAGGATTGGATGGATAAGTTCTCAATTCGTAGGGATCTAAGCCTAGAGATTCAGTCATGCTATTTCTGGGGGAACGATTGTCTAACAACCAAAAATTTAGACCAAAATATCCACCGATCAAAATAACAAGGGCTGCGATCGCGAAGTAGATTTTGTTCATATAAGGCTACTAATAGAAAAGGCGGCGCATTGCGCCGCCTTTTCTGCTTATTAAGAGATTAGAAATGTTTCTCGACAAATTGGCGAATGCGATCGCATCCTTCGCGAATCGTTCCTAAATCAGTAGCATAGGAAAGACGAATACAATTGTCTAGACCGAAAGCAATTCCTGGAATTAGCGCGACCTTCTGATCTTCGAGTAATTTGTCACAAAATTCTAGAGAAGGAAGACCGAAAGCCTTGATGCTAGGAAAGAGATAGAAAGCTCCATCAGGCTTGGGACATGTAAGCCCTGAAATCGAAGTTAACAGGTCATACATGACATCGCGACGTTCAGCAAAAGCTTTGCGCATTACTTCGACACAGTCTTGAGAATCATTGAGCGCTGTAACCGCACCCCACTGTGCAAAAGTACAAATATTCGAGGTGCTATGTCCTTGGATCAGCGTAGTCGCCTTGATGATTTCGGGAGCGCCAGCCAAATAGCCAACTCGCCAACCTGTCATCGAGTAAGCCTTGGCAAAACCACTGCTGATCAAAGTGCGATCGTACATAGACTGACTTACCGCTGCGATACTGAGATGGGTAGCACCATCGTAGAGAATCTTTTCGTAAATCTCATCGGAAACGATGTAAACATGGGGATGTCGATCTAGGACTTCAGCCAGAGCTTTGATTTCCGCAGGTGAGTACACCATACCCGTGGGATTAGAAGGTGAATTGAGAACGAATAGCTTAGTTTTGGGGGTAATAGCTGCTTCTAATTGCTCAGGAGTGATTTTGTAGCCAGTTTCTTCAGTTGTAATCACAAATACTGGATTCGCTTCGGCTAATTTTGCCATCTCAGGGTAGCTCACCCAAAACGGCGCAGGAATTATCACTTCATCCCCCTCATCAAGGATCGCCATCATCAGGTTATACAGCGAGTGCTTACCACCATTAGTGACGATGATTTGTTCGGGCTTGTAGGTTACGTTATTGTCGCGTAGGAGCTTAGCAGCGATCGCTTGTTTTAGCTCTGGGATACCTGAGGCGGCAGTATAGCGAGTCTTGCCTTGATCGAGTGCGAGTTTGGCAGCAGCCTTGATATGGTCGGGTGTATCAAAGTCTGGTTCGCCAGCACTAAAGCTACAAATATCAATTCCACTAGCCTTCATCGCCTTAGCTTTTGCGTCGATCGCTAGAGTTAAGGAAGGCTGAATATTACGAAGTCTTTTTGCCAGTTGCATTTTTTCTGGAGGAGCGGAGGCATCTTTATGGGATTAACTTCGCATTGTATCAAAGCATACTTGCTAGAGTTTGCTAGATTTTTAACAATTTACGATTTAGCACAAATTTTAAAACCCTACCTGTAGGGGCAATTCATGAATTGCCCCTACAGGTAGGCTCGGATCATTGCTTGTGTACCTTGCTCCGCACCTTGTCCGTCATCAAGTTGACTCACTTTTTGGAAATTTTGCATAGCTAGGGCGATCGCAGGTAGATCGATTGGAAAATCTAAATTTTGGCGATCGCTAATTTCTTGCACAAGTCTTAAATCTTTAAGCATATGTTTAATTGCAAATCCTGGCTGATAATCACCAGTTGCTACTTTCATGCCGAGATTAGTTAAAGCCCAAGATCCTGCTGCCCCACTGCCACAAACATCGACGATTAATCGCGGATCAAGCCCCATTTTTTCGGCAAATTGCATCGTTTCACAAAGAGCCAGCATATAAACTGATACTAGAGTTTGATTGCAGAGCTTTACGGCTTGACCGCTACCGATCGCCCCACAATGTTTAATATTGCTTCCCATCGCCTCAAATAGGTATAAGCACTCCTGTAAATCTTCGGGATTACCGCCAACCATAAAAGTTAATGTCCCATTGCGTGCACCTACATCACCGCCCGAAACTGGCGCATCCAAGAAGCGCAAACCGTCATGCATTAAGGCATTCCCAATCGTTTTTGCCGCATCACTGCCGATCGTGCTGGTATCAATAAATAAGGTATTGGCTTTAGCAAAGTGCATTGCTCCATGCTCACCGATGAGTACCTCATTGACATCAGGGACATCGCCTAGGCAAGAGAACACCACATCTGCTTCACTGACTGCACCTTCTAAGGACTCAGCTAATGTGCCACCTACACTCGTAAATGTAGCGATCGTGGGGCGATCTTTAGTGCGATTCCAACCTAGTACTGAATATCCCCGTTTGACTAAGTTGGCAGCCATTGCCCCACCCATTACGCCTAAACCAAGAAAAGCAATCTTTTGAGTCATATTTGCAATTTATCAAAACTTTATCAGCCTAATAAATTTACTACAGCGATCGCCCTGATGCTGGCTCGCAAAACAAAAGGTAGTGCCTCGCACTACCTTTTGTTTTGGGTTAGTAAATCTTCTCATATCCAGATGGACACTCTGGCTCAGGTTTAAGAATAAATTTGGGAGGCATCTGACGAGTAGGCTTCAGGCTCCCGCAGAGTAGGGCGAGTGTGTATGGTTCTGGAGAGTCAGGCGTTTTGGCAAGATATACCAATCCTGTATAGGATTTCAAGCTGTCACCCTTAGCGATCGCCATATTCTGCACAGCCTTAGTACTATCTAAAACCATCACTTGATACTTGTAGGTTTCAGTTTCAGATGGGATGCCAATTGATAGTACTGCAAGGTTACCTGCAAAGTAATTTTTTTCCAGAAAGAAAGCTTGTTGTGCTCGATTCATGGAACCAACATAAGTTTTCGCTTCACTCTGTCTTGCTGGATTTACACCAGTTTGAGGAGCAACAATCTCAATGTCTTTTGGCAAATTAGTATCGTTAGAAATGCGATTGAGAAATAGAGCATTCGGCAGGAAGAAGCCTCCAGAAATGGGGCTAGAATACTGGAATGCGGCAGGAATAACTAGTTGTTGCAAAATCAGTTGACCTTTTTGGCTAAAGTCAACGATGGTTCTGGAGGCAAAACCACCTTGCAAAACATCTAAATATGTCTGTCCATTAGTCGTATTAACTTGATATTCCAATGCAAGTGCTGATTTCTGGCTTGTGCTGACTAGATATAGCTTGCCATCAGCCGTAAAGATAAAGTTCAATGAATCAGTATTACTGACAGAAGGTGCTAGTTGCCATTGCCCCGTTAGTCGCTCAATCAACTGTTTTGCTTCCGCAGAAACGGGAGTGTTTTCGGCAGCGATCGCAGCAGAACTGAGATGGTTAGAATTTGAAAAATATGCGACATTCATCGCGATCGCGATCGCGATGGAAGCAAAAACTTTAGTAATGGAACCTAGTTTAGTTAGTTTAAACATCATTTTGTTGACCGTTGATTAATTTCTGGCGGCAAAAAAACAATATCATAGCGGTTTGCACTCAAACGCGAACTAGAATAATTTTTGTAGAAATATTGCAAACCAATGCTTCTACAAAAATTATTCTAAAAACTGTTGAATGACCGTGGCGAGTTGCTTTAGCTTAATCGGTTTACTCAAATAATCATTAGCTCCTGCTGCCAAACATTTTTCGCGATCGCCTGTCATTGCCAAAGCGGTGAGAGCAATTATCGGCATATCGGTAGAATGATTGTTGCGAATCCATTCTATTGCTTCTAGTCCATCCATTTTCGGCATTTGGATATCCATTAGTATTAAATCTGGATTTTGCGATCGCACTAGATCGATCGCTTCTTGTCCATCCTTAGCGACGGCAATCCGAAAACCCTTTACCTCTAGATAACTGACAATGGTCATGATATTAGCGTCGTTGTCTTCGGCTAACAGAATCAGGGGTGATTCGCTAGTACTAACAACATGTTCAATGGAAGCCGAAGAGAATGGGGTGGTCACTTCCTGCGGGATTTGAGATGTTATTTCTATGCAGGGAAGTGCGACCTCAAAGCGACTACCTACGCCCACTTCACTAGTGACGCTAACTCGTCCATTATGGAGTTCGACAATGCGTTTGACCAAGGCTAAACCTAAACCTGTACCATCGTATTTACGGTTGAGAGCGCTATCGATTTGGATAAAGGGTTGGAATAATTTTTTTAGTTCTTTGGGGTCGATGCCAATGCCTGTATCAATCACAGCAAATCTTATCCACTGTGTAGGTGTGCCATCTGTGAGATCCTCAATCGCGCTTTCGAGCGTTACTTCTAGGGTAATGCTGCCTCCTTCTGGCGTAAATTTCACGGCATTATTGAGGAGATTAATTAGGACTTGACGAATGCGGCGCTCGTCAAGTTCTAGATCGAGTATGCCTGAAAGCACATACATCTCCAGTTTGATCTGCTTCTGCATTGCTTGTTGTGTGACAAACATGATGCTGGACTGACAAAGCTGATTGATGCTAGTAACTTTGCAGTCTAAGGTTAATTTACCAGCTTCTATTTTGGCGAGATCGAGAATGTCATTAATTAGCTCCAGCAGGTGATTACCGCTGTTTTCGACCGTTTGCAAGATATTCTTCTGTTGTTGATTGAGACCACCAAAGACTTCTTCCATTAAGCCTTCGGTAATGCCGAGAATGGCATTGAGTGGAGTGCGGAGTTCATGGCTCATATTGGCAAGAAATTCGTCTTTGAGACGAGTTGCTTGCAGTAGCTCTTGATTAGCGAGTAGCAATTGCGCTTCACTATATTTGAGAGCACTAATGTCAAAATTAATCCCAATCATACTTTCGGGATTCCCTTGTGCATCTTTTAAGATAGTGCCATAGGCTTTAATGAAGTGGATGCTGCTATCGGGATGAACTACGCGAAACTCGGCATCGTATTCTATCGTTTCTGAAATAGCTATTTGCAAAAGAGCATTAGTATTGGCGAGATCTTCAGGATGTACCGCGTTTGACCAAATATCATAAACTACAGGAGAATCAGCTTGTTTTGTGACTCCATATAGTTCATACATCCGCTCATCCCAGATGATCGTGTTGTGTACTATGTTCCATTCCCAACAACCGATCGCCCCAGATCTAAGTGCCAAAGCTAAGCGATCAGTTGTTTTCCGTAAGTTCAACTCAGCTTGTTTGCGATCGCTAATATTTTGCACGACACCTAAAAATCCCACAATTTGCTGATTGAAATCCTTTAGGGCGGTAACAGATACCCACACAGGAAATCGAGATCCATCTTTGCGGATATAAGTCCATTCATCTTCATAGGTGAGTCCCAGACGCGCCTTGGCGAAGCAAACCTCAAAGACAGGAATATCGAACCCCAGTTCAACTGAGAGTGCCGCCGCCTTGTCAATTACCTCCTGAGGTTCATGCAGAATTGCTGGCGTGACTTTATCAATTACTTCAGAAGCACTGTAGCCCAACATTTTTTCAGCGCCAGCATTAAAGGTCTGAATGATGCCATTTAAATCAGTCGAGATAATTGCGTAATCTGTACCATTCAGGATTGCTCGTTGTAAATGATTGACTTGCCAAAGCTCTTGGGTTCGCTCTTCGACTTTAGCTTCTAGGGATTGATTGAGTTGTTGTAGTTCTTGTTCCGCTCGCTTGCGATCGCTTATATTGCGAATAATCCAACAAAGTTGAATTTTATTTGTCGCAGGATCAATATTTTGGGTTACGGTAAGTTCCGAAGGAAAAGAGTCTCCCTGTCGAGGGATCAGCACCATCTCCCAACAGGTATTTACTACATTTACATTGTTGCGTGGGAACAGATGATTGAGTTGATTATAGAAAAGCTTTCTATGATATGACGCAACAAAGACAATGAATGGCTTCCCTAAAATAGACTCACGGCTGATCGCAAGCAAATCTAAGATAAATTGATTTGCCTCCAGTATCTTGCCCGATGCATCTGTCACAAGATAACCATCAGGAGCAACGTCAAATAAGTTTTGGTAGCGAAACCGTTCGTATTCGAGTTGTCGATGCTGCTCAACTAGTTCTTCAGAACTGACTCTCAACTCCTCTACTGTGCAGTTCAATTCTTCATTGGCAGTCTCTAATAGAGCATTGCGTCTTCTTAGCTCTAGTTGCTGACTTGAGATCAAAGCTTTTGCTTTCTCTATCTCTGCCAAATTAGACATTTCTCGCAGACTTAAGGCTTGAAGAAAACTAGTCTGGGTCACAATCCCCAATAATTCACCCCGATCTCCAACCACTACTAACTCGCGAATCGATCGCTGATTTAAGAGCTTTTGCACATCGCTGATCAATGCCCCTAGCTCGACTGCAACAATTGCGGGACTCATCACCTCGCGCATCACTAAAATATCAAGGTTTTGCTGCTGAGCGCTCAGTCGTACCACATCCCGCGCACTCAAAATCCCGATCGCCTGTTCATCCTCAATCACTAAGACACAGCTTGATCTTGCCTCTTGCTGAAATGCTTGCTGATTGTCACTATTGTGCTCAGCATCTAGCTGCGATCGCCAACTAGCCATTTGCGCGATCGCGTCAATAACAGTTGTATGAGGAGTAACTACTAAAGGGTCGCGAACAATCGCTGACTCAAGCTCAGATAGTTTAAGTTTAGTTGTGTTCAAGATTATTTATGAGAATTGTTTCTCCTCCAGCCAAGAATTTGAAACTCAAATACAAACTAAACTATCTCAAAATTATTGGTATCAAGAAAATTTGATTGCCATAAATATCTTATAACGATTAACAGAAATATAGCTACACTTTCGTGAATTCTGATAGATATAGTCAATCTATTTAAGATATAAAACCTAAATAAGAGTTGCGGCGCGAAGCGC
>JANNDZ010000768.1:0-1726 GCA_031378395.1 Pseudanabaena sp. OTE_75_metabat_487_sub | reverse complement strand
TAGCAACCGCCAAGGTGGTTAGGGCGGGGACATTTTAGGTGGGGCGCGAAGCGCCCCACCTGCTTTTTAGGTTTATATTCTTAAAGATCGTTATAACTGTAAATGATTACTAAGTTTAATGAATTTAGCTTAAGAAGAATTTTTTGATGTCTGGATACCTCTTAGGATTATGTAAATTAAAAAAATTTTATAGGTAATTAGACTTAGGAATACAAATTTATGACACATCTAGCTTTTAACTTACTTGCCGCAGTTCCCACTACTCCTACTTGGTCACTCAGTGTTGCGCTGATCATGATCACGGCTAATGTATTTGCGTTAGTCGTTGCTCGCTATGGCATCCAAGTCAAAGGTGTTGGTCCTAGCTTACCGATGGAGTTGCCTGGTCTATTTGCAGGTTTTGGTTTGGCAGAGTTGCTAGCTGTTACTAGCTTTGGTCATGTCCTTGGTGCAGGCTTGATTTTGGGGCTAGCTCAAGCAGGTTTGCTGTAACAAAAAGAGAGGGCGCAAGCGCCCTCTCTTTTTGTTGGTTCAACAAAGACAAATCTAAACGAACGAAGCAGCACTTCCCCATTCACCAGTAAAGACAAAGCTTGACAAGGGATGACGATCGCGAGGAGCAGTTTCACGCTCTTGTAACTCTGTGGGCAAATTACTAGTTTCTCCTGCATAACCGATCGCGATCGCAGCTACTGGTCTTGCCGTTTCAGGAATATTAAAAGTAGCGATCGCCTTAGCAGGATCAAATCCACCCATTTGGTGAGCGACTAGATTTAAAGCCGTAGCCTGCAATACTAGAGTTGCTGCTGCTTGCCCTGCATCATACTCTCCCCAAGCATTAGGTTTGCCATTGTGCTTAAAGTTCTTTTGGGCAATCACTAAACCCAATACTGGCGCAACCTGCGCCCATATAACATTGGCAGGAACCAAACAATCAAGTAGTTTCTGATAGTTTACTGTGTCATCTTTGGTTGCCACAATAAATGTCCAAGGTTGATCATTAAAGCAAGAAGAAGCCCATCTCGCTGCTTCAAATAACTGCGCAAGTTTCTCTTTTTCAACAAGTTTGCTATCAAAGGCACGGGGACTCCATCGCTGAGATATCAAAGAATGAATTTGATGGTCGTTAAGGGCAGGATTTTCCATATTAATATTTTGAGACGGATTTCTATGTATTGAGCGCCTATCACTATTTTAACCGCTCAAAAATTATATAGATTTCCTTCGCTGTCTAAATACCAAAACCCGTAAGGTTGCGCTATTTTGTGTTTTTGGATTACCCAAACCCTTAGGGCTAAAGGATACTACACATTTATTGGGAATGATGACTTCGCTTATTTTCTTAGCAGTAGCGCTAGGAGTGGCGAAAACTTTCTAGAAATTGTAATTAGGCAATGATCAGCAGTCGATTGACAGGCGATCGAATCGTAATTAGTAATCCAAGGTGTCGGAATCGAACCGACATATCAACGATTATGAGTCGTTTGCTTTACCAGTCAGCCAACCTTGGTTATATTGTGATTATAGACGTAAGTATTATATGCTATCAAGCAAGCTACCTTGCAGGTTGCCTAATAGCAATTATTAGGTAAAAAAGTTTGTGATGGCAACACCCCAAAAGCGTCTCGTCAAGAAAAAAAAGCCACCTAAGAAATTTAGACTAAGTTACAGTCTACTGCTTCTGTTTGCCATGATCATTGTGGGATCTGTGGCTGGACTAGTCGCT
>JANNDZ010000726.1:0-4594 GCA_031378395.1 Pseudanabaena sp. OTE_75_metabat_487_sub | reverse complement strand
ATCCACTTTGCTTGTAAGACATGGGGCTTGCGAGCAACTGATCTGAATCAAGGCGTGGTCTATGGTGTATTAACGGAAGAAACTGGCACTGACGAGCTACTGATTAATCGTCTTGATTATGACGGCATATTTGGGACAGCTCTTAACCGTTTTTGTATTCAAGCTGCGATTGGACATCCTCTGACTGTCTATGGTTCGGGCGGACAAACTCGTAGTTTTCTTGATATTCGAGACACAGTGCGCTGTATTGAACTAGCGATCGCTACGCCTGCTGAGGCTGGCAAAATGCGTGTATTCAACCAATTTACTGAGCTTTTCTCAATCCGTGATCTGGCTTTTATGGTGCAGAAAGCTGGGCAAATTCTTGGCATCAAAGTCGAAGTCCAAAATATTGACAATCCACGAGTTGAACTAGAAGAGCATTATTTCAATGCTAAAAATACCAATCTTCTCGATCTGGGCTTACAACCTCATTTTCTATCCGATGCCTTGATCGACTCCTTACTCAACTTTGCAGTCAAGTATCGCGATCGCATCGACCAAAAGCAAATTTTGCCAAAAGTAAAATGGCGCGGCTAATATCGCTGTTGCCCAGTCCCAAACCCAAAATAAAGTGGCGGCGTTTCGCGCAGCCACTTTATTTTGGGTTTGGGCTTTGATGTTTAGTCCCTGCGATAGAAGATTTAACTTAAAAAAAGAAGTATCTTAAATTACATAACAGAGTTATTGTCAAGCCCTTCTTACCGAACCTACCATGACAGCTTCTACAAAAACCTTGCGCGTTTTGGTGGTGGATGACCACGAACTGACCCGATGCACTTTACAGCTAGCACTTTCACTACAATCTTGTATTGGCGCTGTAGAAGTTGCAACTAATGGCAAAGAAGCAATCGCGAAAGTCCATAAACATGAACCAGATGTTGTGGTCATGGATTTGCATATGCCCGTGATGGATGGATGGACAGCATCCAATGCTATCAAAACTGAATATCCTCATATTAAGATTGTTGCCTACTCAGCCGCCGATGGGGGAAAAGCTAGAGCTATGTCCAATGGCGCAAACATTGATGCTTTTTGTGACAAAGGAGCCTGTACTCGCAGTTTGCTAGAAGCAATCAGAAGCGTTGCTTAAATCTAATAAAAAAGAGTCGGCGTAAAACGCCGACTCTTTTTTATTGAGCAGTTTTGCTTGGCGACAATAGTTTTGCCGCAATAATGCCACCAATAAAACCAAATAAATGACCCTCCCATGAAATATAAGATCTGGTAGGTAATACACCCCAAATCATTCCTCCATAACCGATCGCGATCACAATTGAAATAGCGATCGCCACAAAGCTTTTTTCAAAATATCCGCGAAATAGTAAATAGCCAAAACAACCAAAAATTACGCCACTCGCACCGACATGAACTGAACAGGGTCTCCCAACTAACCATGTCCCCAAACCACCCACCAGTGCGGACATTACCGACACAAAATAAAAATCTTTAATGTTTCGCAGCATCACAAACCATCCCAGAACAATAAATGGGATGGTATTTGCCATAACGTGATAGAAGCCTCCATGCAGAAATGGAGCAAACAAAATGCCTCGCAATCCAATAAAGCTATGGGGCACAAGTCCTAGAGCGTTAAGTCCTCGTCGCAAGCCGCATCCAGTGGAAATTACTAAGATATTCTCAAGGAGTACTTCATTTAAGATGACGATAATCCAAAAAGTTGCTACCAAAGCCGCCAAGATTTTAACTTGAGTTTTTAGCTCTCCACTAATGGCTTGCATATTTTGCTTCACGATTTTTACCTCACGAAAGTGACTGTACTAGGATGCTTTATGGCTATAGCCTAACGCATCCTAAGGATGGTACAAAATCTAAAATCTACAAGTCTAAAGTTTCTCGATAATTCGCACATTTATATATTGATCGTTTTTAAGTTTTTCTTTGATCCGCTTTTCTACCTCCTGTTCTTGCTTCTTTTGGGAATCATTAAGAGCCTGACCAATCCACAAACAGTAACCAAGAATAAAAATCCCAAAAAATTCCATGTAAATACCATGTAAATTCATGGAGACGGATAATATATAGTTAAACTTGATTCGTCAAGTAATTAACCATAAAAAACATCAAAACTTAATATTTAAATCATGGCTGTCGCCAAAAAAAACAAAAGAGATTTGCGGCGCAAATCTCTTTTGTTTTTTTGCCATGGATCGAATTTTGATACTTTCATTACATTTTATTTTTAAGACAAGCGTTTTGTATGTTATGTTGTTACATGGCACAAGAGTGTCGTATCGATTTGATTAATCGCAGGTAGCACGTAATCAATAGCTCCAATTTAAGCTAACAAGTAGCAAACAAGTTTTTTAAACAAGTTTTTTGTAGCGGCTGCTCTAGTCACCTGCTGAAGATTTTATAGCGTAGAGGTTTTCTATTATCATGTCCATTCGCCTTTATGTTGGCAACTTGCCAGCAGAATTAGATCGCCAAGCTCTAGAAAAAATTTTCAATGAATCAGGTGATTCAGTATCGTTGAAAGTTATAACTGATCGCAAAACAGGCAAATGCCGTGGTTTTGGTTTTGTGACTGTCGGCTCTGATGAAGTTGCTGACGTAGTCATTGAAAAGTTCAATGGTTATGACTTTAATGGTGCTGTATTAAAGCTGGAAAAAGCTTTGCCTCGTACTAAAGGTAAAGCCGAAGATGGTTCTGATTTGGAAGATGGTTCTTCAGATGACTCCCCTCAGTCAGAGAGTGAATCTCCAGTAACAAGTACCGTTGCTGCACCAGTTAAAGCAGCGGCAAAACGCAAGAAGCGTAGTAATAACAATAAGAAAACTACTGGAACTGTATCTAGTTCTAGTACTTCCTCTGAAGCCCATCAACCTGACCCACGTTGGGCATCTGATCTTGAGCGATTAAAACAGCTTCTAGAAGCTCAGGGCGCAGCCAAGTAAATGATAAAAAAGCCTCGCTTAGCGAGGCTTTTTTATGAAATAAAAATAAGATTGCGGTGCTTCGCACCGCAATCTTATTTTTTAAACTGGTTGCTTGGGATAGTAGGGACGATCGTCAGTTAATGGCGGACGCAGCCAAAATCTGAGGGTATAGAACACTAGTTCTTTAATTTCTGACCACACTCGTTCAGATTTCACAAAAGCTTCGGCGTTAAACAGAAAATATTGTGGCTTGAGTCTAAATTGTTTACCAATTGGCCAAGGACATTGCGCACTAAGGTTACTGTGGCTATCAGATGGATAACTAGCAGTTGTTAAAGATGCATTAAGATCTTGATTTCTAAAAGATAAAAATGCACGAGTTGCTTCGATTGGAGAAGTGATCAGCAAGATCCTTCTACTGTTGCGGGTATCTTCAGCAATTAGCTTATTCTTTTCTAGAGATTTGATCAGCTTGCTAATTTCATCGCCGCTACTTCGCACCGTCATCCCTGATGGCTCAATAATTACAAACGGACGAATTGAAGAGATATTTGGGAAACTAGTCAAAGCACTACACATTTGATCAGCTTCAGTTAGGTCAACTAGAGGAATACCGTCGCTAGTGACGACTCGATTGGTAAAGTAGCCCTCATAGCGTGGGTCATACTGTAATCCCATGTCGGGTATTCCTGCTCGACTAGCGATCGCATCTCTGACGTTTTCTTTAGTGCGTGTTGGCGGAGATTCTGGTGCAGTAAGACAGGCATATCCTTTGGTGAATGGGTAAGATGTTCGTCTACCGCCACTTAAGATGATGTATGGTTTTTTGGAGATTTCAGCCTCGTTCCATAATCTAATGGCTTCTTGCAGCCGTGGCTCATAGGGAGGGTTTTCCGCAAGGACAACAATTAGATCGTAAACTCCGCGCCTAAAATCTAGTAGTTCTTTTTCAGTCAAATCGCGGACTGGGCGGCGATAAGACTGCTCGATCGCATTTGAGCCTTGTTGTTCTAAGTAACAGGTAAATAGTTCTGAGGTAGCGTTGTTAGTGGCGATCGCAAAGATCAGTAAAACTATTAATATTTCTTTCCTAACTGTAGCAACTTTCTCGTTAGCAGCTTTATTGTCAACCTTTTCCCCACTTTTAATGTTGAGATTTTTTAGTCTCAGCCAGTAGTTAAAAAATAGCAATAGCAGCAAAAAACCAACTAACGTAAATGGGAACGTGAGAAACTCAACAACAGTTTTGGGGATCGGCTCTTCCACAAATCTGAAGTTAGCAAAAATGATCGCAATTAATGCTGTGAATATTACTAATCCAAAAAGACGAAACCAGTCCTTGGGAATAGCCCTAAACAGAATTACAAAAATTGGGATTGCAATAATCCAAATCAGAATATTGGTTAATAGATCAAACACTACCCCTCCAAAATTCTTTACTGTTGCTTGTTAAGTAAAAAACAAGAGAGAATAGGGCGCGTCGCGCCCTATTCTCTCTTGTTTTTTACTTGTGTCCCATTCATCATGACGGCTATTAAAATGTGTCAGTGCAATATGCTAGTCAATAGGGTTACATCTGTAAAGGGTTTTAATCAGGTTTTATGAGACTTTTTCTGACAAACCTGTAAATTAGAGTCGGTACAAAGCGTTGCTT
>JANNDZ010000716.1:0-1646 GCA_031378395.1 Pseudanabaena sp. OTE_75_metabat_487_sub | reverse complement strand
TAGTTTGTTAATTTCTACTAAGCCAAAAGGCGTAATATCTGGAACTCTAGTCAAGGTCAAAGTTGCATCAGCTTGAGTTTCCTTATGAAACTTTATCAGCGCTGCCAAGTCTAAATTAACATTGAACCTGAGGCATACATGCCTGAAGCGATCGCCCGATTAACAAGGGAATTTGCTCCAATTAAAGTTTGCGCTGGAATCTGAGCATCTTTGCCAATAGAAGCGTCTTCTCCCACATAACAAGGTGCATTTAAAACCGCTCCCTCATCTACTTTAGCCGTTTTCGCGATCCAATCACCCTCACTTCTCTGCTCAACGCGATCGCCAAAATCATAGGCAACCTGACCTTCCAAAACATCTACTTGCGCCTGAAAATACTTCTCAGGCGTTCCCATGTCCATCCAATAGCCATCCCATACAAATCCCATCATCTTTAATCCTCGTTCCAAAACATTAGGAAAAACTTTCCGTTCAAAGCTTAGAGGCTCACCCGTCGGATAGATGTCAAAAATCTTGGGTTCGAGAACATAGGTTCCAGCATTAATTGTGTCGATACCTTGAGCAAGAAATTCCACCGCTTGCTCTGCATTCGGTTTTTCACGAAAAGCTTGTACCTGACTTAGTTTGTTAATTTCTACTAAGCCAAAAGGCGTAATATCGGGAACTTTGGTCAAGGTCAACGTTGCATCAGCTTGAGTTTCCTTATGAAACTTTATTAGCGCCGCCAAGTCTAGATTAGTAAGAATATCAGCATTGAATACAATCAATGACTCACCCGTGAAATATGGCTCTGCTAGCTTAATTGCACCTGCGGTATCGAGAGGGGTTGACTCCTCGATATAGCGAATTTTCACCCCAAAGCGATTGCCATCCCCAAAATAATCGATCACTTGTCGCGCTTGATACTGCACGTTTAGCAAAATGTCGCAGACACTAGCTTCACGACAACGATTGATCATCCATTCTAAAAATGGGCGATCAACTAGAGGTAGCATTGGCTTAGGACATCCATAGGTCAAGGGTCGGAGGCGTGTTCCTTTTCCACCAGCAATAATTACAGCTTGCATAGAGTTGTTGACTTGCGGTATATGTTGTTTGTTGAGCATTATAGAAGTTATGGAGTGGTGTGTGAGTAATAGACCGATAACTGCATCCAAAATTCGGTCAGCCGATACCACCAATCAGGCTGATTTGCCTATTAATTTACTCAAACCCGCGCAAATCGATGCAGTTCCCACAACTATTACTAAAACTATTACAAAAATTAAGCGCATCCCCTTTGCAAAAATTGGTTTTACCCTATCCCTGTTAATTTCTATTGGCGCTGGCACTCTTTTAGGTCGGATCATCCCGATTAACGCTTTAGATTGGGGTGGTCTGTTGTCAGGGCGCAAACCTGAAGAAGTCTTGATGGAGGGGTTGGGACGCAAGTTAGATCGTCCATATCAGATTTTGGTTATGGGTGTAGATCGAGTCCTTGATGCTCCACTCGGCTCCCCCGCATCCTTTAATGGTCGTAGCGATAGTATGCTGCTAATTCGTCTCGATCCCATCGATCGCTCTGTGGAGATGCTATCAATCCCTCGCGATACGCAAGTGCCAATCCCAGGCTATGGTGTGACCAAAATTAATGCAGCGAATGTCTA
>JANNDZ010000646.1:0-15742 GCA_031378395.1 Pseudanabaena sp. OTE_75_metabat_487_sub | reverse complement strand
GTCTGGCCTGCCGTGCTGGCCGAAGCCTGGGCGATGGTGCGCAAACCTGCTCACGATCTTTTGGTTTTGGTTTTCGATAACAGCGATATAATCAAGTCAACCTGAGTTTGGACAAATGCAAAGCTATGGTTAGTCAATTAAGCAAAAGTCAAAGCACGCCTGAAAGCATAGGAGATATCTTCTATCCTGAAAGTGATGGAAAACCAATGGCAGATAATACAAAACAATTTCGTTGGATTTTGACGATTCAGCAAAATATTGATTGGCTATATGCCAATGATGCGCAGGTATTTGTGGCAGGTGATCTGTTTTGGTATCCCGTCAAGGGACAAAATAAAATCGTGGCAGCTCCCGATACGATGGTGGTATTTGGTAGACCAAAGGGCGATCGCGGTTCATATCAGCAATGGCTGGAGGATGATATTGCACCGCAAGTTGTATTTGAGATTCTCTCGCCTAGTAATTCTCGAATTGAGATGTCAAAGAAGTTACTATTTTACTCGCTCTACGAAGTGGAAGAATATTATGTTTACGATCCTGACACCAATGATTTAGAAATATGGATTAGAGGCGATCGCAGTCTGGACAGTGTTAGCGAAGTACATAATTGGGTCAGTCCTAGACTTGGTATTCGCTTTGATATCAGTGAGGAGTTACAGATTTATCGTCCTGACGGTACTAAGTTTTATTCCTATATCGAGATTAATCAAAAGTTGGAGCAAGAACGCGATCGGGCTGATCTAGCAACTCAGCGGCTTGCGGAAATGGCAGAACAACTCAAACAATATCGCGATCGCTTTGGAGATTTATAGGAGAGTTATGTGATGATTGCTCAACCACAAAGCCTCAGCCCACAAGATGATCAACTAATCATGTCGCCCACAGAATATCTTGCTTGGGAAAGTGGGCAAGATAGCAGACACGAATACGAAAACGGTAAAATTATTGCGATGACAGGCGGCACGATTCCTCATAGTCAGATTCCGCTTAATTTTGCCTCATTGATCCTTGCTCATCTACGCGGCAAAGGCTGCAAGATCACCATTAGTGATGCCAAAGTCACCATCAAATCTGGGAAGTATTATTATCCTAATGTGGTGGTTTCCTGTGATGAGCGCGATCGCTTCTCTCGTGATTTCTTGCAATATCCTACTCTCATTGCCGAAGTCTTATCACCCACAACAGAAGCTCGCGATCGCGGTATCAAGCAGCAAAACTATATGTTGATCGATACCCTGCAAACCTATATTTTGATCAACTCTGAACGTCCCAGAATTGAAATTTACCAGAGGCTTGATCGGGCTTGGGAATATATATCGATTGCGATCGAGCAGACAAATTTCGACCATGATGATCCGCTTATTCACATCACCAGTATCGATCTCCAGTTTCCTCTATCAACACTTTATGAAAATATTGATTTTCTTGATAGTGAAAAAATTGACAAGTGATAAAATTTCCCCAGTAAATTTTTGGTAATTCATAGCGATGCCCGAATTAAGTAACTTGGCATATTAAAAAAAAAAGCGCCAAAATCTGTACCACCCGCGTAGAGAACAGTATAGATTTTAGGGTTTTATATTTAATTGCGCCTAGCTACTTAATATACCAATTCACAAAGGTGTTGCCACACTTTTGTGAATTAAAAACCAAACCCTGTAAGGGTTTTAAAAGCACAAAATGGCTACGCCTTTTTGTGCTTTGGTATTAACTTCTAATCTTTGGGTAATCCTAAATCTGGTAAACCTTTGACAATTTTAACTGTGTCTAAGCTGACGGTGATGACTTGCTTAATCAATCTCACGATGTATTCTTCGTCATCAAGGCGATTGGGATCGTTGGTGATACCGCTTCGTTTGTCGGTGCTGACTTGGTATTGATCGATGATCCAGTCTAGGGCGGAACGGTTGCCTAGTTTGTATTCAAAGGTTTCTGAGGGAATACCTGTGAGAGTGAGGAAGTCGTTATATTTGATTTGGGTTTTGTCTTTGCTGAGGCGCATTTTTTCGACTCGCCAATCGATTGGGAGGTCTTTGTTTTCGATATGTTTGAGGCGATATTCGGGTTGTTGTTCGTAGTTGATATGGATTTCAGTGAGGCGTTTTCCTGCTGTGGCAAAGGGATGAAATTCTGGTGCGAAGGGGATGCGCGGTAGTTCGCGTTTGAGGTTGGCGGCGTAGCGATCGCGATAGAGGGGATGATGGAGTAGGGCGTAGGTGTAATGGAAGATGTCCCATTTGGTGATTTTGGGATCTTGATAATGGGTTTGGAATTTTTCTAATGCCCAATCTGTAATATTTTCTTGACGATTATTTCCTTCTTTGTCATAGGCGTAAAATGGGAAGCATTGAGTTTGTCTACCTCCATAATGTAAGCATGGAATACAAGCTACAATTTGTGCAGAAAAAGGTATTTGAGCTTCATTCACAACACAAATAACTTGATTCTCTTTCTCAGTTGCAACGGTTGGAAATAACCTCTCAAACCCGTAAACTTCTTCATTTAAAATTCTGTCAAAGAAAAGTTTTGATTTTGTGAATGGGCGATATAAAGATTCTCGGATTTTATCCTCCGAGAACTCTAAAGATCTTTCACGTTCTAAATCTTGCCTTAAATCTCTACTCCAGCTTATTTTTGAATCATCCAACACAGTAAAGTTACTAATCTCTTTATATTTAGATTTTTCCTGATCTTTAAGATTTTTCCACCTAAAAACATGATCGTTATAAAAATCAACTGTTTTTCTAATGTTTTTATCTAGCTCTTCTTGATTAAAGTTATATGCCCAACTATCACGACCAGTCTTCACTCCATTACTATAAAGCTTAAACATTGCATAGGCAGCTATTCCATCAGTCGATCTTGCTTCTTGTGTGCCAAGTGGTAAAAAATCCTGATATTCATCATGTAAATCGTCCGTTAGCCAATTATTTTTATTGTCTGGTTGTAGCTCTGTCCAATTATCTTTGTTTATCTTTTGAAGACTTTCAATAATTTCAAACTTCTGTTTTCTTGTAGCTCTAAAATCCACGTCTTTATAGAAAATTTTATGCTCAGTAGAATCTTTCTTTCTGACCAGAAAAGTTATTGCTACGCCGACCATTGCACCTAATCCAAAGATTGTATGCTGTTCACCCAGAGGAATACCATCACGCATAGAATCTTTGCGGATATCTCCCTGTAAATTGAATACATAAACATGAGTGAAATCATCTTTTAAATGCTTCCTCATTCCATCAAAAGATAACTTATCTAGAAAGCTACTATTCGTTACAAAAGAAACTATTCCTTCATCTCCAAGACGATCTGAAGCCCAACGAAATGCTTTGACGTAAGGATCAGAAAGAGCATTTTTATTTGTCGCCTTAGAATCCTTGCTGTATGTCTCACTCACGCGCTTATCCATTGTCGGATATTTGCGATTTCGATTATTCAAATCTTCTGATTGATAAGCATTGTAAGGAGGATTACCAATAATCACAAAAATCGGTGATTGCTTTTGTCTTTCAACACGTTTCGTATTTTCCGTAGAGAAAAGCGCCAAACTTAACTGCTTTGCCTCAGCAAGTTCAAACGTATCCACCAAACAAATTCCCTCAAACGCCTCATACTTCCCAGTCTGCTCAAAATACTCATGCTCAATATTCATCGACGCAATGTAATAGGGCAGCAACATCACCTCATTGCAATGCAACTCATGCTCATACTTGTGAGGCAAAGCCGACTTCTGGATTTCTGCAATCTCGCGCATCACCCGCATGATGAAATTTCCTGTTCCCACAAATGGATCGAGAATATGCACACCCTTATCCACCAGAGATTTGCCAAACTCCCGTTGCAAAATCTCCTCCACACTCTTCACCATGAAATTCACAATCGGCTGCGGTGTATACACAATCCCATGCGTATCCGCCACCTTTGTCGAAAAGCCCTGAAAGAACTTCTCATAGACCGTATTCAAAAAATCCTGCTTTTGCGAAAAATCATCAATGGTTGCTGCTGTTTCTTCAATTGCCCCATAAAAACGATCCAAACTACTCAAAAAATGAGCGCGGCTAAAATGCTTAGAAGTCAAGGCATTGATTACCTTTTCAATCTCAACCGCAATAATATTTCGTTGAGCAAAATCAGGATTATTGAACACACTCCGAAAAATCCGTTCCGTTAGCAAATGCTGAATCAACATCTCCTCAACCGCTGACTCCGCCAGATTTGGATTAATCGACTGCCGACAAAGCAACATAAACGCAGCAAACGCATCAATAAATTTCTTGTTAGTCTTCTCCTGTGTGCGAATTAGCTCCAGTAAAGCCGTTGCATGATCCTTCACGCGATCGCCAAATTCCTCAGCAGCCTTTTCCCATTGCGCGATCGCAGGCGCACGATATTCAAAAAACTGGCGCACTACATCCACCAATTCCTGATCCTTAGTAATGTCCACATCCATTACCAACTTGCCATCTTGATAGAGAATCGCGCGATCGGGTTGCTGAAAAATAATATTGTCTTTGGGATAGCCCACCGCAAATTTTTTCTGAACTTCCTTCTTCAGATCATCCTTGCTATCTTTTGCTTCCCAATAAGCACGCGGTAAACGATAAATATCTACCAACGCCCCATCAATACGAATTGGTTGTTTTTGCGATCGCTTAATCGCAAATTGCTGCTCTAAAGTCCAGTCAAACTGTCGCCCACAGGACTCTAACAACTGCTGAAAAGCTGACAACACCGCACCCTCATGCACTATTCCCAACTTGCCATAGCGATCCAAAGCATCATAGTAATTCTTGATAGGTTTGTGCGATGGCTTGAGGCTAAGACTAGGCATATTAAGTTCGCATGAAAGTTTTAGGCAATAATACCACTATAAACTAACTGCGAAAATTAAGAGCGATCGCCATCCTACCAGCAATTCTCATTATAAAAATCGGTTTCACAAGGATTTCATTTTTTATGCGGTTGCCCTGAGATGCTAGGGACAAGAGTTTTAGAAATTTGTAACATCAGAGATAATAAAGAACTATTTTTTGTAGCGTGGCAAAGCCGCGCCACAAAAAAATAGTTCTTCATAGAATAATTTTTCGTAACTCTAATCCAATCAAGACTTTTTCCTGATTGGATAAATCACCAATAATTTGCTTAAAGGGCAGAGGTAATTTCTTGATTAAAGTTGGAACCGCAATAATTTGATCTTTTCTGGCAATATGTGGCTGCTCAATCAAATCAATTACCTCAATGTGATATCGACCATCGAGGTACTCCTTACAGATTTTTTGCAAATTAGCGATCGCTACAAGTGATTTAGCCGATTTCCCCGCGACGTATAGTCGTAGTTCCCATATTTCTCCATCAGGTAGAGGTGGATTCTCTATTGTATTAATATCCATTGCTTGCTACTCCCAAATCCCTCTTTAGTTATTTCGATATTTATAAATTTGCTTTATCCGCCTTGCGAAGGACTGACATTTCAACTTTACTGTCAGTTAAAACTTGTTGAGCAGTTTCTTCTTGTTGAGTAAACATCTCTAATTCTGTTTGCTCAATCGCTAATTGAATTTCAAGGGTTTTAATCTGAGCCTGTACTAGCGATTGTTGCTGCTCAAGTCGTAGTTTTTTACGGTCAAATTCTTGCTTGCGGTTGAGTTGGGCTAATTTCTCTTGGGATTGTTGTGCGACTCTTTCAGATCCAGTCAGGAAGTTGTTCTGTCCTAAATACACATCTACCAACTCTATGCCGTTACTCGTTAAGACAAACTCACGCACTTGATTAGAATGTTGCATACCACGAGACTTAAGAATATAAAGCGTGCGATTGCGCTCCCCATTAGTTTCTATAGTCCGAAGTTCTAACCAAGTGTCCATCAAAGATGACACCCCCAGTTCTGTATGCTCTAAAGGTGCACCACTTTGGAGAAGGTTAGTAAAGAAAACAGTGATTTGTTGAGATTTAAACAGGTCAATCAACCGTATGAGAAAATTCTTGGTTTGGTTCAACGTTCCAGTAGTAGCAAGATTACTCATTGGATCGATCACCACAGAACTAGGCTGAAATTCTCTGACCCAAGCATCGATCGTCTGTAAACGCATCTCTAATCCATAAGCAGTGGGTCGCACTGACTCAAATCTCAATAGTCTATTCTCGATATGATGAGCTAAATCAAGTCCAATAGAGCGTTGATTTCTCAAGATTTGTTGTGGAGCTTCCTCTGTTGCCAAATATAGACAACGTTCGCCGCGATCGCAGGTTGCTGAGGCAAAAAAACCAGCTAATGTCGTCTTACCCGTTCCCGCCATTCCCGTTACCAAAATACTGCTACCCCGATAGTAGCCCCCACCATCTAACATTCCATCAAGGCGAGAAATCCCCGTTGAGACCCGTTCAGCAGATATTTTATAATCTAGACCAAATGAGGTGATCGGTACTACGGAAATGCCATTTTCCTCAATCAAAAAAGGATATTCATTGGAACCATGCTGAGAACCTCGATATTTAAATATTTGCAGATAGCGAGTTGTGATTTCTTCAACAGTTCGCTGCTCTAATCGAATTACACAGTCTGAGACATATTCCTCTAGTCCCTGACGTGTTAGGGTGTGTTCTCCTCTCTCTCCAGTAATAATCGCAGTTACACCCTGTGACTTTAACCAGCCAAATAAACGGCGTAACTCTGCTCGCACAATATTTGCATTATTTAGACCTGCAAATAAGACTTCAAGCGTATCTAAAACTACTCGCTTTGCCCCAATTTCTTGAATGGCACTACCGAGCCTAATAAATAGACCTTCAAGGTCATAATCTCCACTTTCTTCTGTGCCGATAGGATTGATATAAACATGGTCAATGATCAGTTTGCCATCCAAGACTAACTGATCGAGATCCCATCCTAATGATGTTACGTTTTGTGTGATCTCCTCGGCAGTTTCTTCAAAGGTCATCAATACGCCTGCCTCAGCATATTCAATTGCGCCATGCACTAAAAACTCGACCCCAAACAGAGTCTTACCACAACCCGCCGAGCCACAGACTAGAGTTGGTCGTCCTTGAGGTAATCCCCCACCAGTAATTTCGTCCAGCCCTTGAATGCCCGTCGGAGACTTGGGTAATTGGATCTTGAGATTCTTGTTTACTTCGACCATAATTTTTGAGCTATTGTAGGCATAATCTTAATAACTTATGTTACGTGGAACGCAGATGATAAATCTTCTGCTGATAGCGTAGCAGGGCAACCACGGGCGGATTACCCCTACCCCCATCATTTAGATTCTGTATGGGCTGTGCCCCCCCGTGCCAACCCTAGACTTTCGCTATCGCAGAATCCCTTTTACGTAACATCAGTTAATAATTTATTTTAACTGTGACAGATCTTTGAACAGCTTTTATTTTAGGAGATAATAGTATCTATAAGATTACATACTTACCAAGCAAGACTTGCAAAATCTCGTTTTGACCAAAACATATAGTCCATATCTCTTAGAACATGCGATCGCTGACAACCCGATGATTGTTAGTGCTGAGTCTTCGCTGCGTGAAGTCGTGCAATTGATGAATCAAGCACAGCATAAGACATCTATTCCATTTGAGATAGATCTAAAAAGAGCAGAGTCTTCTAGAAGCTATAACTCATGTGTTTTGGTTGTTGCCAAGTCTCAGCTTGTGGGGATTTTGACTCCAAAGGATTTGCTCCAGTTCATAGGTATGGACTTAGACCTTAGCGAAGTTAAAGTTGCGGATGTAATGAAGCATCCTGTTGTATCAATGCCGATGGAGACTTTTCAAGATGGTATGACAGCGCTCAATTTGCTACGTCAACATTGCATTAGTTATTTACCACTTCTAGATGAGCATGACTATCCGATCGCAGTTGTTACTTTAAAAGGGCTATTACAGGTTGATGAACTCATATTGCGATCGCCTGAACAAGAACAAAAACACAAGATTGAACATGAAGCATTGTTAATAGCGATCGCCAATCGCATTAACAATTCACTGGACTTGCAGACTATTCTTGACACAACAGTTCAAGAAATCCGCCAGTTTCTCAACACAGACCGTGTGATCGCCTATCGCTTTGATCCCGACTGGAGTGGGGTTGTGGTAGCCGAATCGGTTGCACCTGAATGGAATTCACTGCTAGGGCGAACTATCACCGATCCACACTTTCAAGAAAACATGGTGGAGCCATACCGCAATGGGCGTATTCAAGTAACAGATAATGTATATCTAGGTGGGCTGACTTGGTGTCACATGAATCTGCTGATCCAGATCCATGTCAAAGCGATTATTGTTGTACCTATTCTGAATGGAGATAGACTTTGGGGACTATTAGCAGTACAGGCTTGCGCCCAACCTCGTCACTGGGAACCATCAGATGTGGAGTTACTACAGCAACTTGCTACTCACATTGGTATTGCAATCCAGCAAGCCAATACGATGTCAGAGTTACAACGCCTCAATCAGGAACTAAAATGCAAGATAGAAGAAAGAACAACGGCGCTGGTAAATAGTGAAAACCGTCTAGAGCTGATTGTTTCTAATGTCTCTGATGGAATCTTGATTGTCGATCAACAAGGAAAAATAGTCTTTGCAAATCCATCAGCAGCGAAAACATTTAAAATGCAAGTTGAGGAACTAACTGGTCAGAACATTGGCGTACCCAATGTCCTGAACAATCGATTTGAGATTGATCTATTTACCTGTGACGGTAAAATAGAAGGGAGTGAGATGCAAGTTGTGCTGATTGAATGGGAAAGCCAGACTGCATATCTGATATCTCTACATGATATTACAGAACGCCAGCAAGCAGAGCAGGAAATCGCGCTACAACTGCGGCAAAAACAAGCCCTAGGGGTGATCACCCAATGCATCCTAGAATCACTCGATGTTAGCGAGATCTTATCGAAAGCAACTCAGCAGGTTAAAGAAATGATGCAATGCGATCGCGTAATCGTGTTTCAGCTCTTTCCCGATGGCAGAACTCGAATTGTCGAAGAATCTGTATCGAATGAATTTGTCAACCTCAAAGACCAAAACTGGGGGGATGAAGTTTGGTCTCAGGATATTCTCGATCACTATTGGCGGGGAAAGCCTCGCATAGTTGGCGATGTAATGAATGATATCTGGACATATTGCCTCCGAGAATATTCCATCGAAGGTCAAATTCAGTCCAAAATCGTTGCCCCTATTTTACAAGAAATATACGTTGGCGAAAACCATCGGTGGGTCGCTCCTGAGAAATCTATCAAAATCTGGGGGGTTCTGGTCGTTCATGCCTGTCAAGAAAAACGAGTATGGCAAGATTCTGAAGCACAACTCCTACAACAAACTGCTAACCAATTAGCGATCGCTATTCAGCAGGTAAGTCTGTTTGAGCAATTACAGCAAGAACTGATAGAACGGCAACAAACAGAAGTAAAGCTCATCGATAGCAACCAACAACTCGTCCACGCCACCCGTATGAAGGATGAGTTCTTAGCCAATATGAGCCACGAACTCCGCACTCCACTCAATGCCATTTTAGGCATGACCGAAGGGTTGCAAGAAGGAGTTTTTGGTGTGGTAAATGAGAAACAAATCAAAACATTACAAACCGTTGAACGAAGCGGCAACCATCTGTTGTCATTGATCAATGACATTCTCGACCTCGCCAAAATTGAATCGGGACTGATTGAGCTAGACTACAGCCCTACTGATGTAGCTTCGCTCTGTAAGTCTAGTCTAGCTTTCATCAAACAACAAGCCCACAAAAAAAGTATCCAGCTAGATATTAAACTACCCCAAGATTTACCCGACCTGAGCATGGATGAACGGCGTATTCGTCAGGTACTGATTAATCTACTCAATAATGCTGTGAAATTCACCCTAGAAGGTGGCAGGATCACTCTAAAAGTCAGCAAGCAGGAAGTTCAGGAAATCGAGAATATTAGCGCTTGGATTTGCTTTGCTGTAATCGATACAGGTATTGGTATTGCCCCAGAAAATATCAAGAAACTATTTCAGCCCTTTATCCAAATCGACAGCGCCTTAAATCGTCAATATGAAGGAACAGGTTTGGGACTAGCTCTAGTTAAGCAGATGGTGGAGTTGCATGGTGGTCGAGTGAGTTTAACAAGCGAGCTAGGATTAGGAAGTTGCTTCACGATTGAGCTGCCCTACAAACCTGTCTCACCAGAAATAGAGACAGGTTTACAACCAGTTTCTATTTCAGATTTAGAATTGCCATCCACCAGCGAAGCTACTCAGAATCCCTTAATCTTGATAGCAGAAGACAATGAAGCTAATATCGCTACGTTTTCTGGTTATCTAGAAGCTAAGGGTTATCGAATGCTCTTGGCAAGCGATGGACAACAGGCGATCGCCCTTGCTAAAGCCCATCATCCTGATTTGATATTGATGGATATGCAAATGCCTGTCATGGATGGTTTGGAAGCAACTCGGCAAATCCGCCTCGATCCGAATCTGGTGGATATTCCAATTATTGCGTTGACGGCTTTGGCGATGACAGGCGATCGCGAAAAATGTCTAGATGCTGGAGCAAATGAATATCTGACAAAACCCGTCAAGCTTAAGCAATTGGCTACTAGTATTCGACAAGTTTTAAATGCAGAGAAAAAGTAAAGAGTAATTTTTGGGTTGCGTTCTAGGTTTAATATTTCTAGCATTAATACTTCTATCCCACATGCCGCTCTCAAAAGAAGGGAAAAACAATTACTTACTTTTCACGTTATCTTTTTTTACTCTAGCATAACCATCAATATTCCTAAATCTATAAGCCTTATTCCACTATTGCATATTGTCATTAAGTAAAACTTATTGCAACCACAGTTAATCCTAAAATCCTTGCCTAAGAGGCATTTCGGGGATGACGTGAAAAGTAAGCTGTGCAACCTGCCCTAATTGCCATTTAGATTCTGATTCTCATCTCAATTTTGAGCTGGATTTTGCTATTGCAGTCTCCAGTTCTGTTTTCTCATGCCTTTTTCTTGCTCGCTCCTATAGCCAATTAGCCTAAACTAAAGAAATAAGGCGAAAAAGGAGAAAGACGGAAGACAGAAGACGGAAGACGGAAATTCAAGAATTCAACTACATATAGTTGAAGTAATTCTATATTTCTTCGATTTTCACTCTTCAATCTTCCGCCTTTATTCTCTACGCCTTAGGAACTACAGAGACAATCAAGAGATTATCAGGCTGTAATAATTCCTTAGCAGCACGATTGACCTGCTCAAGCGTTACCGATTGGATGCGCTGCGGAAACTTGTAAAAATCGCCCACTGGTAAGCCATAGATCTCATCACTCAGTAAAGAACCTGCAATGTTATCAGGATCGGCAAACTCAGTAGAAAAGTTATTGATCAAGCTCTTCTTTGCTACATCAAATTCAGCTTGGGTAATGCCCTTATCGCGGACAGCTCTGAGTAAAGCCACCGTAGCTGCGATCGCCTTTTCTGTATCCTTGCCACTGGTTTGCATTTGTACTATAAATGCGCCCTGTGGAGGTCTACCTGCTTGGAAGTAGCTATAAATGCCATAGGTCAAACCAAGGCGATCGCGTATTTCCGTGCCAAGGCGGCTGGATAATGTATCACCGCCCAAAACTTGATTTAGCAATATTGCAGGATAGTACTGCGGATCAGAGCGAGAAATACTTGGATGTCCAATGATAGTGACCGCTTGAGTTTTACCAGCTAGAGATGTCTGCTTCTCGCTGGTAGCCGCAAGGTTGGGAACTTTGGGGAATTGGAACTTTGGGGCTTTGCCTGTAGCTTGCCATTTACCCAATTTTTCTTCGAGTAAAGCTCTCACCGTCGCAGGGTCGAAATCTCCCATGAGTGTGAGAATCGTACTGTCAGGACGATAATAGGTTTTATAGAACCTCGCTAAATCTTCGCGTTTTAAGGATTTGAGAGTTGCTTCTGTTCGCATCGCATTAAATGGATGCCCCTTAGGATAGAGCGTTGACTGGAAGATCCGCCGCACTAAGGCATTAGGATTATCCAGCTCTGACTTAAAGGCTAGGAGATTGCGTTGAAGATTGAGGTCAAATTCCTTCGCTGGAAAAGTTGCATTTTGCAACAAGTCGGCTAATTGATCGATCACAATTGGCAGATCTTTAGCTAAGCCGATGCCAGAAATACCGACATTTTCCCGACCTGCCGAAAATCCTAAACTTGCGCCACGATTTTCTAAACGTGATGCAAGGGTCAACGCATCTTTGGTGGTTGTGCCATTGGTAAGATTTTGCGCCGTAATTCCTGCCAAGCCAGCTTTGTTAATTGAGTCAAAGCCCGCACCTGCATTGACTTCACCCACGAGAGTTACCGTCGGCGTACTGCGATCGGGCAATAGCAGTACTTTCAAGCCATTGGCTAACGTGAACTTGTCGGGCTGCACCGCCGTAGGAATATCGACTTTGTTATTTAAAGCGCTCTCTGGCAAATACTTAGCTACTTCCGAGGGATCTACTGGAGAGCCAGGTTTAAAAGCCTCTGAAGAATGCGCATTACTCGGAGTTGTGCCAGCACCAGCCGTAATTACCGATGGCTCGAAATACCCAACCACACGCTGATCGCGTTGCAAATATTGCTTGGCGACGCGCTTGACATCAGCACTCGTGACTTTATTTACAGCACTCAAGTAGCGATCGCTATAGCGATAATCCTTAGCAACAGTTTGGTTATAACCAATTTGACTGGCTTGAGAATTAACATCGCGATTGCCTAAAATATAGCTAGCTCGCATACTGGTTTTAGCGCGTTCTAGTTCTTCTGTGGTAATTGGCTGCGTTTGGAGCTTGTCAATTTCGGCCAACAATAAGAGATCGAGTTCTTCAAGAGATTTTCCCTCTGTCGGTGTCGCGCTCATAAAATACCAGCCCGTGCCAATCAGTGAGGAGGCACTACCACTAGCACTACTCGCTAAGCCTGTCTCCACTAGCGCTTGATAGAGTCGTGAGCTTCTACCTGATGTCAAAATGCTATCCATCACATCGATCGCCGCTACATCTGCACCATCAACATTAGGCAAATCTGGGTAAACTGCTTGCAAAAATGGCACACTACCTGGCTCTTTGAGTCGAATTGGCTCACGCGCCGATTTAGGCTCTGGTGGTTTGGGTTTGCCTTGCTGTACTTCTTGGGTGATTAAAACTTTGGGCTTCGGTGGTGCTGCGATCGCGCCATAGATTTCGCGCACTTGTTTAAGCGTGGCTTCCGTCTCAAAATTGCCAACAATTACTAGAGTCGCATTATCGGGGCGATAGAAAGTACGGTAATAATTTTGAATATCTTCAACTGTATAGTTCTCAACATCGGGACGATAGCCAATCACTGGCCAACCGTAAGAACTATTGGGATAAGCCGCTAACATTACTTGTCGATAAAGTCTTGTGCCTGGGCTATTGTTACCGCCGTCTAGCTCTGATAAAACAACAGTACGCTCACTTTTAAGTTCATTTTCACCTGCGACCGTATTGACCATGCGATCGGCTTCCAACCTAAGCATCGCATCCAGCTTGTCGCTTCCTGCTGTCCCCACATAGGCGGTCATATCATAGCTAGTAAAAGCATTGGAGTCACTCCCCAAAGCACTAAACAATCGCCCAAACTGGATCGGACGCTCTTTTGTGCCTTTAAACATCAAATGTTCGAGCTGGTGAGAAATACCTGTAATACCTGCTTTCTCGTTTTGAGAACCAACGCGATACCAGACCTGTACACTGACAACAGGAGCTGTATTCACTTGCTTAGTTAACACCGTCAAACCGTTGTCTAAGACAGTTTTAATCACATTTCCTGTCAACGAGTTGGGCGATTGGTTAGTAATTGTCGTAGTTTTGGCAACTAGATCAGGTTGAGCAGCATAGGCTTGACCACCTGACAATTGCCCCAAAGATAATTGCCAAGATAGGGGCAAGTTACTGAACATCACCACTGCGATCGCGGTGGCTAGTCCTCGACTCAAAAAAGAGAGCATAAAATTACGCTTCACCGAAATCTCCACGAAATACAGTTTTTATTATAGATGGACTAAACTAACCTCAGTTTAAGTTACAGCTATTTCCGATCAGACCCGAACCAAGAAATTTTTTGAAGGTGTTGCAAAGCGGTACTTTCAAAAAATTTCTTGTGGTTCGTTTGATCGGAAATAGCTGTAAGCTTGAGAAATTTGCCTTTCCGCTCTATTAGAGCCAGTTTGAAATTATCCCAAACTCACGTTAAATATCACTATGAATACAAACGATGACTTGAGTCTTTCGTTTTCTCACTCTGAACTGAAATCTGATTATACTTACGAGTTAATGGATGTAGAAGCAATCCAAAAGTCATTAGGGCGATCGCGGGCTTCGGTATATCGCTATGCCAATACCGATCCGTTGCAGGGCTTACTTAACTTACCTTACGATCCAACGCGGTTAAATCCTGAACTGCGCCAAAGCGATCGCGAACCTTTATTATTTCATCCCACTGAGGTGTCAAGATTTGCAAGGGATGTCCTGAAAATGAAACAGGTGACCATTCAAGTGCAGGAGCCAACCCAAAACGAGACTAATCGACTATTACGAGAAATTTTGCAAGAGATGCGATCGCTTAATCAAGCGATCGCATCTCTACGTAATCCCTAAAAAAAGGCGGTGCTAAGCACCGCCTTTTTTATTTAGTCTTCATCCTCAAACTCATCGTCATCTTCCTCATCATCATCTTCAAATTCCACATCATCATCCACTAGCTCATCGTCAAAGCTACGACGACTGCGAGGTTTATCGACGACGCGGATTGGCTCAATTCGAGGCTCGATGATTTGATAATTACGCGCTGTATTGTCGTCAATGATCACATCATCCGCTTCTTCGTCATAGCCGAGTTCTGGCTCATAGCCATTATCGACATCTACGATTGGCGTATCGTAAGCATTAAAGCCCGTACCCGCAGGAATCAAACGACCGATAATCACGTTTTCTTTCAAACCACGTAACCAGTCAGATTTACCCTCGATCGCAGCTTCGGTGAGAACGCGAGTGGTCTCTTGGAAACTCGCGGCCGAGATAAAGCTGTCAGTATTTAAACTTGCCTTGGTAATACCCATCAATACAGGCGTGTAGTCCGCAGGCGCACCACCCGTAATATCCATCGCTTCGTTGATTTGTTCAACTTGATGCAGTTCTACCAACTCACCAGGCAGACGAGTCGTGTCACCACCATCCTCAATCCTCACCTTAGAGGTCATCTGCTTCACGATTACCTCAATGTGTTTGTCAGAAATATCTACACCTTGAGATTGGTATACCGACTGGACTTCGTTCATTAAGAACTCTTGTACCTTTTGCAAACCAATTAAAGCAGCTTTTCTAACTCCAAGAGATTCCTTGTAAGCATGGAAATAGATATCAAGAATGTCGTGAGGATTGGCAGGCCCATCGGTAAGTGCTTCACCAGCCAAGAGCTTCTGACCATCAGAAATAATCACGCTCTGACCCGCATTGAATGAATAATCATCATCCAGAACGCCATCATCACCGAGAATCTTCACTTCAGGATTGTCGTCAGAGTCGTAAGTAACTTGAGCAGTGCCTGTTGTTCGTGCAAGAACGCACATTTCCTTAGGTTTACGCGCTTCGAGCAGTTCTTCAATCCGAGGTAGTCCTTGGATGATGTCTCCAGTTTTGGCACGCTCAAACACCAGCAGCGCAATGTTGTCACCACGCTGAACAAGGTCAGCATCATGGATTTGCAACAAGGCTCCAGG
>JANNDZ010000268.1:0-2674 GCA_031378395.1 Pseudanabaena sp. OTE_75_metabat_487_sub | reverse complement strand
GCAAAAGTTCTGAAGGGGCGGACTCAAGCGATCGCAGTCATCTTTTTTCGGCTTCGTCGAACTGGCGTTAAAATAAGTGATGGTCAGACTTAGGTCGTCATTTATTTTTAGTATTTTTTAGGATTCAAAAATTTAAACATGGGCAGTACATTCGGGGCTTTATTTCGCGTCACAACTTTTGGGGAATCACATGGCGGGGGCGTGGGCGCGATCGTCGATGGATGCCCACCTCAGCTAGAACTGAGCGAAGCCGATATTCAAACTGACCTCGATCGCCGTAAACCAGGACAAAGCAAAATCGTCACCCCACGTCGCGAAGACGATCGCGCTCAGATCCTGTCAGGAGTATTTGAAGGCAAGACCCTCGGCACACCGATCATGATTTTGGTGCAGAACAAAGATGCTCGTAGCCAAGACTATTCCGAAATGGCTGAAAAGTTTCGCCCATCCCATGCTGATGCTACCTATCAAGCAAAATATGGCATTCGTAATTGGCAAGGTGGTGGTAGATCCTCCGCAAGAGAAACGATCGGACGAGTTGCCGCAGGTGCGATCGCCAAAAAAATCCTCAAACAAGCCGCAGGTGTCGAAATTATTGCCTATGTCAGACAGGTTAAAGACATGGTCGCGGCTACCATCGATCCGAATACAGTCACAATGGAGCAAGTGGAAAGCAACATTTTGCGCTGTCCCGATCCTGAGATGGCGGAAAAAATGATCGACTTCATCGACAAAATTCGTCGCGATGGCAACTCCGTCGGCGGCATCATCGAATGTGTGGCGCGAAATGTGCCTGTGGGTTTGGGCGATCCTGTATTCGATAAATTGGAAGCGGATCTAGCTAAGGCAGTCATGTCTTTGCCAGCTAGTAAGGGTTTTGAAATTGGTTCAGGATTTGATGGCGTTCACTTAACAGGTCGTGAGCATAACGATGAGTTCTATATGGACGGCGATCGCATCCGCACAAGGACGAATAACTCAGGCGGTATTCAAGGCGGTATTTCCAATGGCGAAAACATCATTTTACGGGTTGCCTTTAAGCCCACCGCGACGATTTTGCTAGAGCAGAAGACAGTATCAGCCGCAGGTGAAGATACTACCCTCACAGGTCGAGGTCGTCACGATCCTTGTGTGTTACCTCGCGCTGTGCCGATGGTAGAAGCTATGGTGGCTTTGGTGCTATGCGATCGCTATCTCAGCCAAAAAACCGTAAGTATGTAAAACCAAGCCCAAAGGCTGTTCCGTCCGCTTAGCGGACGAAACAGCCTATAGATATAATTGGATTATGACCGAGCCATTACTGCAAGATTCTGAAAAATTACAGGCGCGTTTAAAAGAGATACCTCTGGAAGCAGGGGTTTATTTCATGCGCGATCGCCATGATGGCGTGATCTACATCGGTAAATCTAAGGCCCTACGCAATCGGGTGCGATCGTACTTTCGTAGTAGCCAAGATTTATCGCCTCGCATCGCAATGATGGTGCAGTTAGTCCATGAAATCGAATTTATAGTCACCGACTCCGAAGCCGAAGCCCTCGCCCTTGAAGCGAATCTAATTAAGCAATATCAACCCTATTACAATGTTCTTCTCAAAGACGACAAAAAATATCCTTACGTCTGTATTACTTGGTCAGAGGACTATCCGCGCATTTTTATTACCCGCAAACGGAAGATGGGCGGTACAAAAGATAAATACTACGGGCCATATGTTGATGTCTTCAATCTCAAACGCACTTTAGGAATTATCAAACGTGCTTTTCCCCTCCGTCAAAGACCAATACCAATGTTTAAGGATCGTCCCTGTCTGAACTATGACATGGGCTTATGTCCGGGAGTATGTCAGGAAATGATTTCGCCCGAAGAATATCACAAAATCATGGTGCGAGTTGCCATGATTTTTCAAGGTAGATCCAGCGAGTTGATCGAGACTTTTACCGAGAAAATGGAATCTGCGGCTGAGGCTTTGGAATTTGAGAAGGCAGCAGATTTACGCGATCGCATTCAAGTTTTGCAAAATCTGGGAGCCAATCAAAAGGTATCGCTGCCTGATGATACAGTTTCTCGCGATGCGATCGCCATGGCACAGGATGAGCAACATACTTGCATTCAGCTATTCCAGATTCGCGCAGGGCGACTGGTTGGGCGATTAGCCTTTGTTGCTGATAGCCAAAGTGATGTACCAGAGGCAATTTTGCAACGTACTTTAGAAGCGCATTATCAAAACTGTGATCCTGTCGAAATCCCCAATGAAGTCCATACCCAATTAGAACTGCCTGAAGTTGAGATTTTGCAAGCATGGCTTAGTGAGCGCAAAGGGCGCAAAGTTGCGATCGCCACACCGCAAAGACAACTCAAAGCCGAACTAATCGAAATGGTAGAGCGCAATGCTCAGTATGAGTTAGCGCGAATTCAAAAACAAAGCGATCGGAATTTGCAAGGATTAGAAGACCTAGCCGAAATCCTCAGTCTCGATAGCCTGCCACATCGTATTGAAGGGTACGATATTTCCCATATTCAAGGCTCTGATGCCGTAGCAAGTCAAGTAGTCTTTATCGATGGTATTCCTGCGAAACAACATTATCGCCATTACAAAATCCGTAATCCAGACATTCAGACTGGGCATTCCGATGACTTTGCTAGCCTCGCGGAAGTTATTGCAAGGAGGTTTAGAAAG
>JANNDZ010000622.1:0-4672 GCA_031378395.1 Pseudanabaena sp. OTE_75_metabat_487_sub | reverse complement strand
GCAAAGACCTGAACAAGAAACCAGCCTAGTCCCAATCTACAAACCAAAATCAAAAGCGACTAGATCCAACGATTTGGATCTAGTCGCTAAATTACTTTGAGAACAAAAATAAATGCTAACGATCGCCAAGACCAACCTCGCCACAGGAGAGATCGTCGATAACGAAATCCAATTTCGAGATACCCTCCTCGAAGCCCTGCACCCAGACATCAAACTCAGTATCGGCAACATTTCCACCTACTTACAAAAGATTGCCAAAGCCGAAAGCATCGCTAAAACCAGCAAATCCGCCAGCAAGCGCAGCACCGCCGCCAAAAGCATAGCCCCCCTAAAGAAACAAGCGATCGCCGCTTTAACCAAAGGAATCGGCAAATACCAACTAGCAGGAGCATCGGGAGCTAGAAAACATGGAGACTTCTTCTTTAGCCAAGGACTAAATCCCTTTGCCACCTATTTCCCCAGTGCCATGGGACAAATCAACTATGGCTCCATCCTGATGACCGAATGCCTGAAAATCTATAGCATCAAACGAGTAAACATCCTGATCGTCCAAGACAAAGAACACCGCACCGATGACTGTCACGGCAAAATCAGCCATGAATTTCTAAACCAACTGCGCCAAAGCCAAGACTTTTTAATCCCCGCTAACACCCCATTTCAATTTCGAGCAGGAATCGCCTATCAATGGGTCGCCAAAGGAACATTGCAACTCAGCCTAAACTGTCCAAAAGGCATCGACTTAATTCTTCCTCTATCCTGCTTCAAAGGACTTAAACCTGAACTTGGTATCCACAAACTAGCTAACCTGAAACTAGGAATCGTCAACTTTGCCCAAAAGCGCAGAGTCAAGACCTCCTACACCGTCTGGCAATGGTTTAGCCCACAAGCGATCGCCCAAGATGTCTTACCCACCACCCAACAGAAAGCGGAAACCCTAGTTGCCGCCCAGAGAGACATCAAACAACTCTGCCAACTCGTGCAAACAGAGCAATGGGTTAAAACCGACGAACCTGAAGAAGAACGCGAAGAAGAAGCCGACGGCAAAATCCTCGCGGAGATCCTCAAACACGACATTCACGGACAACTGCTAGAACATCCCTACGTGGTGCGAAAGATTGAAGACCTAGTAAGACGACGTTGGTTAACCCTAGCCACCAGTGGCGGTATCAACTTCTCTAGCTTCATGGCCCAGCCCTGTCCCGAACTAGGAGAACTGGAAATGAGCATTCCCGAAATGCCCGAAGGCGAGTATGTAGGATTCCGTTATCCTATCCGCGATCGGAATGACTTACAGATTTGGACAAACAAACATATCAAAGGCTTGAATCAACAGGGAACCATGTATGTCAATCCAGATATAGCGCGTGACTATTGCGGTATGGACTTTGATGGCGATACCTTCTGCGTGAAATCCGTTCAGAAACTACCTGAAATCGCTAAAGAAATCCGTCAGCATCATATCAAGCCCACCACTTACAAACCCGACAAAGTACCAGTGCAAGGCACATTAGCCGAAGTCGCCCTCAGATCCACCGAAAACCAAATTGGACTGATCACCTATTACCTAGCCACCGCATGGGCAACAGGCAACCATCAGTACATCGCAGGCTTAGCTCAAGAAGTGCAAGTCGCCGTAGATCGGCTCAAATCCGACCTCAGCCACGACCAAGCCTTTCTCGATGAAGTGGGCAAAAGCTTACCAAAGTTAGATTGGCTGATTGACCGCAAGCAGCAAGGAGTCTATGGCAGCTACTACGATGCTAAACAGAAATGTAAAAGACCAGCTAGACGAATGGAAGCAAGTGGAGAATATAACGATGCAATCTCTTTACTGATTCAATCTGTGAACGAAATCTGGCAGCCTGTAGATTTACATGAGCGCACCCTGCTCGAATTCCGCGAACTATTTGTCAAACCGAGTGAAACCCTCTACAAAAGAGCGATCGCCCGCCGCGATGAATATACCAGCAAGATTAGAGAAGCAATGAAACTATCAAGCGATCGGGAATCCCGCAAGAAAATCCTGAGAGCAGCAGTGCAATGGGCAAAAGGGCTAGGCGAGAAATTACGGGAGAAAAGTGAGCAGACAGCGCAAACCTGTGCTGCCGCGATGTGGCAAGCCAGTCACAACGGCGATCATGGCACTGCAAGCGTTGTCTTCAATATGTTCTTACCAGAGATCTGCGATCGCCTGCATGACAACCAACTAATGCGACTGCAAATAGTGGGCGCACAGTATGGAGAACTCGCATCAACCAAATGGACAGGAAATGGAGAACATGCCTGTATTCCCATCGTTGTATCTCAACGCCAAGAAGATGGCAGATATCAGATAGAAGTCATCCGTAAAAGCAGGAAAAAGCCATACCTGCTGGGACTAGTCGCCAAAGACTCCGCCAAAGTATTGGTGGGTGAATACACAGCTTCACTGAAAACACAGCAAAAGACCATAGTTTGCGAACTGGTGGCTGCGTAGAAATCAAGGAGAAAAAGGCAAAGGTAACGATTTTCACACCAAATATCTGAAAAGGGACACGACAGCTTTAGTTGTGTCCTTTTTTCTTTTTTTTATGGCTAGCGCCAGTTCCCAAGAACAAAAACTAGGGAAAAAGCCAAAAATGTACCAACCCATATTTGAGATCACGCCAGAAATCGAGCAGCATTTTGATAGTCCCCTGCGAGTAAAAGCCGAAGCAACCGTCGAGGCGATCGCCCTCAGTAAATCAATATCAACAGCAACACAACAACAACAGGTAGAACTAGCCAAAGCATCAGGATGGGGAACACTCACCGATATCTGGGTGAAAGCCAATCATCAAGGTAATACTTGGCAGCATCGATGCCATGAAAAACTAAGTCAACTATTGACCCAAGCCGAAATCCAATCCGCCAAATCCGCAACGGCAACCGCTTACCAAACTAGTTTTGAAGTAATTCGCGCCATGTGGGATCTCCTTGGTGATATTGGTTTTACAGGTGGAGCGATCATTGAACCCGCTTGCAATACCCTAGCGTTCATGGGATGTCAGCCTACAGCGATGAGAGAGATCTCTCAATGGGTCGGCATAGAACTAGACCCAATCTCTGCCCAAATTGCGAGATTGCTATACCCAGAAGCACTGATTTACGCTCAGGGATTTGAGACAGTGAGCCTAAGTGACAACAGTTTTGATCTAGCGATCGGTAATGTTCCCTTTGGCAATTACAAACTGTACGATCCACGGTATGCCCACATGAACTTAAGCATCCATAACTATTTCCTAGTCAAATCTATAGATTTAGTCAGAGAAAATGGATTGATATGCTTGATTACCAGTTGTTTCACCCTAGATGCTTCTAATACCAGCTTTCGGAAATATCTAGCGAGTAAGTTAGAGCTAGTGACTGCGATTAGATTGCCAGACATCGCTTTTAAGAGATTTGCCAACACGGAAGTAGTTGCCGATATTCTTATTTTCCGTAAACTCACAGAAACTGAACAGATAGCCACGAATCAAAAGAATTATAAATGTCCTGATTGGGTAAAGACAGTTCCATCGGGCAAACACACAGTCAATCAGGAGCCAATCATGATTAATCAATGGTTTGTAGAGGTTGCCTAGCGGCTAGGCTAAAGAGTAACCACACCAAAACTACCGAGCGAGTCAATCCTTAAAAGGATTGACTCGCTTTTTTAATTGAGAACAAACCCATGTCTATAACCCCATTAAAATTCCGCAATATCCTTGGTGAACTGACTGTCTCCAAACTATATGGAGGAGAGCATTTAGGAGTAACTGCCCCAGCAAACTTTGACCTGAGAAAAGAGATTAGCAAAATCGGTAAAGCGATCGCAAAATTCTATGAACCCTCTGTAACTCAAACCAAAGTAATTCAGATCCCACCGCAGTTACAAAAAGTGCTACCCAACGCCTTTTGCGAACATGAAGGACAAATCTATCGTCGCACCGACTATCAGCTAGAACTAGTCGCAAAACAACAACAACGCATTCGCGCCGCCATGTCTGTCGCCAAAATTCTAGACCTAGTGCTGAGAATGCAGCAATACGAAGACGAAAAAGAACTAGCCAAACTGCGTCAGATTCTCAATCAAAAATATGATGAGTTCGCAATTAGATTCGGACATTTCACTAGCAAAGAGAACCTCAGTATCTTCCAAGAAGACCCCAACTACTATCGATTGAGAGCATTAGAAATTGACCGAGGCAAAGGTAAAAGCCCAGCCAAAGCACCCATCTTCCATCAAAGAACCGTCAGAGCCACCCCAAGATATCGCGCCGACAATGCCAAAGATGCCCTAGCCCAATGCCTAGATGCTAAAAGCTATATCGACCTAGACTGGATCGCCAACCTGATCGACAAAAGCATTAGTTCAGTCATCAGTGAGCTAGAAGGCGATATCTTCTACAACGGCACAATCCCACCAGCAACAGTACAAGAAACCACTAATACAGAATGGACAACCAGAGAAGAATTCATTAGTGGCAACGTCGTCAATCGACTCAACAAAATCATCGCATGGCAAGAAAGCGGAGTCCCAAACTGGCTGAACATCGACAAATACCATCAAACCATCAGCAGCAATCAACCCGTCCCCTGCTTACCCGAAACCGCAGACGTAGACATCAAAGTACGCTGTGCAGTCAAACTCGGCATCAACGTCAATGCCATG
>JANNDZ010000566.1:0-8690 GCA_031378395.1 Pseudanabaena sp. OTE_75_metabat_487_sub | reverse complement strand
CACTTTTCTGAAATTACAAATTCCAGCCCTTAGCTAATAAATTTTCCGAGATTGCCTCATGCCATTGATCTAGCAATACCCCAAACTCTTCTGTATGTAGACCTTTGCACCATAACATCAATGCATCTTCGCCAGTCACTTCATAGTATTTGGGTCTCCGACCAATTTCATTAAAGCCAAAACTTTCGTATAGAGCGATCGCCACATGATTAGATTCACGTACTTCGAGGGTTGCCCATTCTAAATTGCGATCGCGAGCTTTTTTAAGCAAGCCCCACACCAACGACTTACCCAGACCTTGACCTTGATATTCGGGACGCACTGCCAATACTGTTATATGCGCTTCTTCAAGAACCGACCATAAACAGCCAAAACCCAGTAGTTCATAATTTTCAGTAGTTAAGCCCAATATAAGACTACTGGGATTTTCGATTTCACGCTGATAGGCTTCTAAGCTCCAAAAATTACCAAGACAGGCACAATCGATCGCCTGTAATTGCGATAAAAATTTTTGATCAATCTCACTTAGATAGATTCGCGTCGAGAGGCTCATGTGTTGTAATTATCTAAAGATTTATGAGGATGTATGGTGTGCGCCATGCGTCCGAACCTGATCAAAACGGATTATCAACCAATGACAGAATTCATGCCAATTGTATATCTCAGCGTGGTTAGCTTTTTTGCTTGGATAGTTAGCACACTGGCGGGTGGTGGCAGTCCCTTCATTTTAATTCCGTTAGTTAACCTGCTTATGGGAGCCGCCGCAGTTCCCCCTGTAATTACAATTGGTATGTTTTTTGGTAATGCTCATCGAGTTTTACTGTTTTGGCGTGATATTGACTGGGTATTGACAGCTTGGTATGCACCTGGCGCGATCGCAGGTGCAGTTCTAGGCGCATACACATTCACCCAAATACATCTTGACTGGCTCCAGATAATCATTGGTATTTTCTTAGTCATCAGTGCATTTTTGTTTGAACTAGAAAAAAGCCCAGAGAAACCAGCCGCAGACTCAATAGATACAGACTCAATAGATCAGGATTTACAAACCCAAACTAAGCAGATTGATAAATTCACTAATACTAAGTCTCAGGCAGTAACTGAACTAATTCCACCTTTTTTTGGTGAGTCTAGCGAATCCAATGACTTCAGTGAGACTGAAGATATCTCCAATACAATAGTTAAGTCCAAATTTCAACTAAAAGCATGGCACATCATGCCTGCGGGTTTTATCAAAGCCTATGTGTCTGGTTTGGTTGGGACAACTGGTCCCGTGCTAAATCCTTTTTATTTGCGATATGGCTTGGTCAAGGAGAAAATGCTTGCTACCAAGGCAACTCATATGACAATTATTCATTTATTTAAAATTATTACCTATGGGGCTTTTGCGGCTATGTCCCAAGAACAAATAATCGCAGGTTTAGCGATCGGTTTAGCTGCTATTCCTGCCAATCTCATTGGTAAAGCTCTCCTCAAGCGGATGAGTCCACATCAATTTCGACAAGTTGTCTTAGCATTTATGGCTGTCGGCGGAATTTGGATGCTATGGGGGCAAAGAGATTTGTTTGCTAATTTTTTATAGCTGCTTCGCACCAACTTTAATCTTTAATGACAACTGCCACAATCAAGTCGATCTGGTTTTTCAGTTCATCCATTAACTTGCCATTTAATCTGTTTTCTGAATTACAAAAATAGGTAGAACATATCAAAATGATTGGCAAGATCTACCATCAAAAGCAAAAATTATCCCTAAGAGGTATCTATAAATTCCACTCAAAAAGGTGTGAGATCCGTACACACAGAATGCTGTTAAGGCTGTGCTAGTATTAACCTTAACCAGAACGCAGCAAAGTATGGGGAAACGCCATGTTTGAACGCTTTACAGAAAAAGCAATTAAAGTCATCATGCTGGCTCAAGAGGAAGCTCGCCGCCTCGGTCATAACTTTGTCGGCACAGAGCAAATTCTATTGGGTCTGATCGGAGAAGGAACTGGCGTTGCCGCCAAAGTACTGAAGTCGATGGGTGTAAACCTCAAAGATGCACGGATTGAGGTTGAGAAAATCATCGGACGCGGCTCTGGTTTTGTCGCGGTAGAAATTCCTTTCACACCTCGCGCCAAGAGAGTCCTAGAGTTGTCCTTAGAAGAAGCTCGCCAGTTGGGACATAACTACATCGGTACTGAGCATCTATTGCTAGGACTAATTCGCGAAGGCGAAGGTGTTGCCGCTAGAGTTTTAGAAAATCTGGGCGTTGATTTGTCCAAAGTCCGCACACAAGTAATCCGCATGTTGGGCGAGACTGCCGAAGTCTCCGCAGGTGGTGGCAGTGGAGGACGAACCAAAACGCCTACCCTTGACGAGTTTGGCTCAAACCTGACCCAGCTTGCCCAAGATGGCAAACTCGATCCAGTTGTGGGTCGTGAAAAAGAGATTGAACGAGTAATCCAAATTCTCGGTCGCCGCACCAAAAACAACCCTGTTTTGATCGGTGAACCTGGTGTGGGTAAAACTGCGATCGCTGAAGGTCTAGCACAACGTATTTCTAACAGTGATATACCAGATATCCTTCAAGAAAAGCGCGTTGTCACTTTAGATATTGGCTTGCTAGTCGCTGGCACGAAGTATCGGGGTGAATTTGAGGAACGCCTCAAAAAGATCATGGAAGAGATTCGCACTGCTGGCAATGTGATCTTAGTAATTGATGAAGTTCACACCTTGATCGGTGCTGGTGCTGCTGAAGGAGCGATCGATGCTGCCAACATTCTTAAACCAGCCCTTGCTCGTGGCGAACTACAATGCATCGGCGCAACAACCCTTGATGAATATCGCAAACACATCGAACGTGATGCGGCTCTCGAACGTCGTTTCCAACCTGTCATGGTTGGTGAGCCTAGCGTCGAAGAAACCATCGAAATCTTGATTGGTTTACGCCAACGTTATGAAGAGCATCACAAGCTGAAGATCGATGACGCAGCATTAGTTGCTGCTGCAAAACTAGCCGATCGCTACATTAGCGATCGCTTCTTGCCAGACAAAGCGATCGACTTGATGGATGAAGCTGGCTCTCGCGTGCGCTTGATCAACTCGCAGCTACCTCCTGCTGCTAAGGAGCTTGATAAGGAACTGCGTCAAGCCCTCAAAGATAAGGATGATGCAGTAAGAAAACAAGACTTTGATAAGGCTGCGGAGTTACGCGATCGTGAAATTGATCTCAAGCAACAAATTCGTGCCCTCAGTCAAACCAAAAAAGCCGAAAACCCAGCCGAAGATGCACCTGAAATTCATGTAACCGAAGAAGACATTGCCTATATCGTCAGTTCTTGGACCGGCGTACCTGTACTCAAGATTACCGAATCCGAATCAGTCAAACTGATGCAGATGGAGGAAACCCTACACAGCCGTGTCATCGGTCAAGACGAAGCCGTTAAAGCAATTTCTCGTGCAATCCGTCGGGCTCGTGTTGGTCTAAAGAGTCCTGATCGCCCGATCGCTAGTTTTATCTTCTCTGGTCCTACAGGTGTTGGTAAGACTGAGCTAACCAAGGCTCTCGCCGCTTACTTCTTCGGATCTGAAGATGCAATGATCCGCCTTGATATGTCCGAATATATGGAGCGTCACACCGTATCGAAATTGATCGGTTCACCGCCTGGGTATGTCGGCTATAACGAAGGTGGTCAACTTACCGAAGCGGTACGTCGTAAGCCTTATACCGTAGTTTTATTCGATGAAATCGAGAAGGCTCACCCCGATGTCTTTAACTTGCTCTTGCAAGTACTCGAAGACGGACGCTTGACGGACTCTAAGGGTCGCACTGTTGATTTCAAGAACACCTTGTTGATCATGACTTCTAACGTTGGCTCGAAGGTAATCGAAAAAGGTGGCGGCGGACTCGGCTTTGACTTCGCGGCTAGCCAAGAAGATGCGCTTTATACCCGCATCCGATCGCTAGTTAACGAAGAACTCAAGCAGTACTTCCGTCCAGAGTTCCTCAACCGTCTTGACGAAATCATCGTCTTCCGTCAGTTGACCAAACCCGAAGTTAAGGAAATTGCCGATCTCATGCTCAATGAATTCTTCAAGCGGATGCTCGAAAAAGACATTGTGCTTACAGTGACTGAGCGATTTAAGGATCTGCTTGTCCAAGAAGGCTATAACCCTAGCTACGGTGCACGCCCATTACGTAGAGCGATCATGCGCTTACTCGAAGATTCTCTTGCGGAAGAGATCCTCACAGGTAAAGTACGTGAAGGCGCATCTGTACAGGTAGATGTTGATGACGATGGCAAGGTCAAAGTGATCGAACAAGAAGCTCTAAGCGGCTCTGAAAATAACCTTCAGTTGCTGCCATCAGCTTAAAATAGATAAAGTCAATCCCTGTGCTCAGCGCAGGGATTGACTTTATCTGGTTGTAGGTAATTTGCATAGCGCTAAATTTAAAACAAGCTTCATGAATGCCAACCAGCGTAATATTGCCGTGAAATCTAATCCTCTGCCTCCTACAAAATTACAGTCGGTCGCAGGGGATTTGTCATCTGCGGAGATGCCTGAAGTCATTGTCGTGGCTCAAAATGATGAGTATATCGGTAATGTACCTGCTCCTCTCACTGTCGCAGATGTCGAGGGTGGTGAACTTAAGCCTATTCCCACCAGCAAGCCTGCAAAAAAATCTCAGCTCGATCCAGAACCCGATCCAGAGATCTCTCAGGTTCGTTTTAAAACGCTTGATGGGAAACTAAATCTGTTGTTGCCAACTGACAAAAAAATCAAGTTACCATTTAAGCAATCAAACGGTGATGGTAAATTCCAAGCAGTCGGGTTAGATAATATTCAGTCGGATAATTCTGAGACTTCACTGCTAACCTTGAGTTGGGAAGAAATACTTTCTCAGTTAGAGCAACGCATGGCGGCGAGTGGGCATGATTGGAAGCCTCGCACTCAGGTGTATTTGCAAGCAGGCGATCGCCTGTTGGATACGCGCCAACTCCAAGAGTTATCTGAGTCACTGCAAAATTATCAACTTTTGCTACATTGCATTGTCAGCAATCGTCGCCAAACTGCGGTTAATGCTGCTAGCATGGGCTTCTGTGTAGAACAAGGTACGGTCTTTCGTGAACTTTTAGGATTTAATCCGATTCCTAATGCACCGACGGATGATCCGCTATACATTAAGATGACGGTAAGATCTGGTACAGAAATTCGACATTCTGGCAGTATTATTATTTTCGGTGATGTCAATGCTGGCGCAGAGCTAATCTCTGAAGGCGATATTATTGTGTGTGGCAAGCTGAAAGGCATGGCTCATGCAGGTGCTAAAGGCAATGCCCAAGCAGTGGTTATGGCTTTACACCTTGATGCAACCCAAATTAGGATTGCCAGCTTTATTGCCCGTGTTGAGAGTCCGAGCACATCTTTCTGCCCAGAAGTCGCATTTGTAAGTACCCAAGGTACGCCTGCTATTAAAATTGTTCAAGTTGTTGATTTTTCAGCATTTAGTCATTCTTCGCTCAACTATCCCTCGCTAATCAGTAGTTCGTAAACATGAGTCGCATTATCGTTGTTACCTCTGGTAAAGGTGGTGTCGGCAAGACCACATCTTCAGCAAATCTCGGCATGGCACTCGCCAAACTAGGACGCAAAGTGGTCTTGGTGGATGCTGACTTTGGCTTACGCAATCTCGATCTGTTATTGGGACTAGAAAACCGCATCGTCTATACAGCTCTAGAAGTTATTGCGCGAGAATGCAAGCTCGATCAAGCCCTAGTCAAAGATAAGCGACAGCCTAACCTGTCTTTATTGGCTGCTCCCCAAACGCGCAACAAAACAGCGATTACGGCAGCACACATGAAGGCGCTGGTAGAGGTTTTAGGCAGATATTTTGATTATGTTTTGATTGACTGCCCCGCAGGCATTGAGTCGGGATTTCAGAATGCGATCGCTGGTGCTAAAGAAGCAATCGTGGTGACAACTCCCGAAATTTCGGCAGTTAGAGATGCTGATCGCGTGGTTGGCTTACTCGAAGCCAATCGCATTACGGATATTAAATTAATTCTGAATCGTATTCGTCCTGCGATGGTAAAAAACAACGACATGATGAGTGTCGAGGATGTGCTGGATATTCTGTCAGTCAAATTGATTGGCGTAATTCCTGATGACGAACAGGTGATCGTTTCTACAAATAAAGGGGAACCATTGGTGTTGTCAGATAAGCCATCGCTGGCAGGCACTGCCTATGAAAACGTGGCAAAACGTCTTGAAGGAAAAAATGTTGAGTTTTTAAAACTCGAAGCTCCTCCTAAAGGATTTTTTGCCCGTCTGACAAGTTGGATTAGTGGGAACTCCTGAGGTTTGAGATGATTTCAACACTGCTCGATCGCCTATTTCAAAGAAGTAATGTCCCAAGTGGGGCGAAAGTCAAGCAGCGTTTGAAATTTATCCTTGCCCATGATCGAGCTGCGATCGAGCCACAGGTATTTGAAAATATGCGCAATGAGATTATGCGTGTAGTTTCTAAGTATGTTGAGCTTGATGAAGGTTTATTGGATATTCGCTTAGAGTCTGATAAACGGATGACAGCATTGATTGCCAATTTGCCGATTCGGATGGTACGTGAAGACCTGCCTGATCTAGTTAGTCTTTTTGATGAATCCACTAAAGAAGAAGATTCATCAAGTAACTCCGATGCCTTAGCCTTAGAAATGGATCAATCTGCCGAGGATGCCCTTGATGCGATCGTTGCAAAAGAAAATATCAAAGCTCCAACTGAAGATATCTCTCCAGAGCGCATTGTGGTAATTGCAGAACGGACTATCGAAGTAACCAGCAAAATAAGAACAGCCGCTAATAAGAATCAAAATGAAGGGATCAATGATCTCGCGGTAGAAACTGATATCTCTCAAACTATTAATACAAATATTTTCAATAATTCTAATTCAGTTTCGTCTGACACGGCACTAGAAAATCCCATCAATGAAGAATCAGAACAATTAGATGAGCAAGAAAGCGATCAGTTAGAGTTGTCTTTAGGTTTGTCTAATTCACAAGAATCTCAAGAAATAGTATTTGAAGAATCTCCAAAACTTTATAATCAAGAGGAAGAGAATCATGGCAGTTACGACAGAAGCTAACATCGCCAAAGTACGCTGGACATCTTCTGATTTAGAGCTTTTTCCAGATGATAATACTCGCTATGAAATCATTGATGGAGAATTATTAGTGACTAGAGCGCCGCATTGGCATCATCAAACTGCGATCGACAATCTTTGTTTTACTTTAAAGTCTTGGAATCGCTTAACTGGACTAGGCGTAATTGCCACAACTCCAGTGATAGTTTTTGCTGATTCTGATAATGTCATACCAGATCTGGTTTGGTTAAGACAAGGACGCTTGAGAGAAATACTTGATGATCAGGGACATTTAACTGCCGCACCTGATCTAGTAGTGGAAGTATTATCTGAAGGGGCAGGACAAGAGCGACGCGATCGCGAGTTGAAGTTAAAGCTTTATTCAATTCAGGGTGTACTTGAATATTGGATTGTAGATTGGAGAAAGATGTCTATCCAAGTCTACCGAAGAGAGAATGCGGCGCTTGTTTTAGTGGCAACTCTGTTTGAGAATGATCATATAACTTCGCCTCTATTACCGAATTTCATCTGTAAGCTCACCGAGATTTTTGAATAGATGTTGACAGTTTATTTCACGATTGGTTTGCCCGCTTCTGGCAAATCTACATGGGCTAAGGCAAAAGTTGATAAATCACCCAATGGAATTAAGCGGGTGAACAAGGACGAACTTCGTGCCATGCTTGATAATTCTTATTTCTCCAAAGGTAATGAGAAATTTGTTTTAAATATACAAGATCAGATTATTAAAGTAGCTTTAGAGGAAGGCAAGCACGTAATTGTTGATAATACGCACCTTGCACCTAAACACGAAGCAAGAATTAGGGAACTGATCAAAGGTTTAGCGGTACTTGAGATAGTAGACTTTCGGCATGTGACTCTAGAAACCTGCATTGAGCGGGATTTGAAGCGTTTTAATTCGGTTGGGGAGAAGGTGATTCGCGATATGTATAACCAATTTATCGCACCGCCTAGAAGCCCTAAACCTGCTCGTAATCCAGACCTACCTAATGCGATTATTTGTGATTTAGATGGAACGCTTGCTTTAATTGGCGATCGCAGTCCCTATGATGGCGCTAGCTGTGAGAAGGATTTGGTTAATGAACCCGTGCGATCAATTTTGCAGACATCAGGGAAAGCGATCGTATTTGTGTCTGGGAGAGAGGATAAGTCCAAGCCTCAGACATTAGCATGGCTAGAGAAGCATGGTATCTGTTTTGATGCTCTGCATATGCGAAGGTCTGGTGATATGCGCAAAGACAGCATTGTTAAGAGAGAGATTTATGATGAATTTATTCTTGATAAATACAATGTGGCGTTTGTATTAGACGATCGCGATCAGGTGGTCAAAGTATGGCGAGATCTCGGTTTAACATGCCTCCAAGTTGACTACGGCGATTTCTAATTTTTTGGTAATCTGCTCAACTTAGACAAAACTGCCTTGTAGTCAATTACCTTAGTGCATATCAAAACCCTAGAGTTGATTATCGGCGCTCCGCGCCGTTAAACAACTCTAGGGTTTTATGTACTAGTAAAATTGGCGACCGCAATATAATACAATTAGGGAATTGT
>JANNDZ010000549.1:0-6138 GCA_031378395.1 Pseudanabaena sp. OTE_75_metabat_487_sub | reverse complement strand
CTCGGGAATTAAACTAAAAAAGGGACGATTAGCGTCCCTTTTTTAGTTAAAACAAGGTCGAAATGCCATTTGGACGCAAATCTTTGAAGTCTAGAATTTTGCGAACTACATCGAAGGTAGACTGCGAGTTGGTAATAGGAATTACTGATGCTAGCTGACCTGGCAACACTTGCATTACAGGAGGCATGTCCTGAGTAAATACGCTAATCGTGCGATTAATTAGCGAATAATCACCTTTGGCAAAAGCATTAGTATAGGTAGATTGATTGGTTGCTTGAGGTAACCCTGCGACATTAAACAAACCAATGGGAATACCTTGAGATGTCGTCAAAAAGCGTGCAACTGTTTGGGTGAGAACAGTTGTCGTCTGAATTTGAGTAAAGTAGTCATAGACTCTAACATTGCGATCAATTTTGCCAATGCGCTGAGAGTCAATACCACAGACAGTACGAATAGTGCCATAGGCTAGTGGATCACTTGGCAAAATCAGACTAATAGTTGAGAAGTTCTTAAGCAGTTGCACTTCGCTGTAGCCCAGAGGACGATTATTCAAATCGAACAAACGGACGATCAGGCGATCGCCTGGGTTCAGTCCACGGATGAAAGTTGCCCTCTGATTAATATTAAAGCGATAATCACCGACAAAGCGCTCTACGAGAAATCCGTTAGAACGCTTTGACCTGATCGATATCCGCGCAATTACCTGAGATAGACGTGGCTGGTTTTGTAAAATGGCAAGGCTAAAATGTCCTCGATGAGGATTCTTCTTGGATAGCTCAACACCATCACGATACTTGTACTCGCGTTTACGATCCTTCTTATCATCATAGTCGTCATCTTCATCTTCATCCTCATATTTTTTGGAGACAACGATGGGCTTCATTGGTTTAACAGAACTACCTGTCTGGACATTGGTGTTTTCAATGACCACCGTTTGAGTAGACTGTGTAGTCGTTGATTGAGAACCAGTTGTAATTCCCAAATCGCGATCGGAAAGTACTGAATTGGTAGAAGAGTTGGAAGAGTTGTTGGTATTGGTGGAGGAGTTGCTGGTATTGGTATATACCGAAGAAATGCGTCCCGCTCTTACCTCAGATGCACTAGCCGTGACAATTGATGTAAAAGATTTGACTTCTTCGATCTCAAATCTTGCATCTTTGACTCCATTTGGTAAGTCATAGCGAATACTAGTAATTGCCTTGAGATCCCCATTGTAAATATCATCAAGGGAGATTTTTTCGCTGAGCGAACTTAGAGAAATCATTTCTACGGCTGCAAACTGTCGCCCTGCATTTTTAGAGAGCAATCTTGCGCCAGAATTGGTATAAACTTCGCGCCATTCGCCAGCACGTCTTACATAAAGCTGATACACCGCGTTTGCGTAGGTAGTCGAAGGCTTATTGGCAATATCTAGTAAAATGCCAATGCTTGAAAGGTTGCCAGAGTTGTCGAGCAAACGCAATAGTTGCACCCCTGTTTGCCAGTCCTGCGGAACTTGAGCAACTATTTGGGGAACAGATGGAGCTGCGATCGCTTCTATAGTACTTAGAAAAGATGCTGAAGTAAGAGTTGCGGCGAGAAGATATAGAGATGTCTTCTGGAATCTGCTGGCTATTTGTCTACGAAATTTTTTGCTGACAATATTCATCATTAATTTATTCCTAGCTCGATCTAGGTAAAAGACGATCTCCTTAATTTTTTTGTTCCATCTCAAAAGCGAAAAAGTTAATAGGCGGCGCAAAGCGCAGCCTGTTATTACCAAAATAAAAGCAGCCCGAAGGGCTGCTTTTATTTTGAACGTGCTAAGCGCTGTAAGAAAATTTCAGAGAAATCGCGATATTTGAATTTGCGCCCAGAAGTTTTGGCAGCGATCGCCTAAACTCGCGATCGGAAATCTTGTTTGAGATCGCCATTTATCCAATAATAAATGCCCCATCGGTGTCAGCCGAAAACTATCAGTAATGCCTTGCCCATCGACTTCGCGACGCAATACTCCAACTTGGATTAACCATAACAAATCATTTTCAGTACTGATTAAATTAGTAGGATTAGTTGAATATTCATTTTTGATCCCCTCATTACCTGCAATCGTCCTCAGATTTACGCCATGTGTTGCCATATCCGCAAACAACTTCACCGTAAATGGGGCGCATCGTAAAGCTACTTCGGCTCTCAGTAATATTTGCGGAGCATATTCAGAAAAATCTTTGCTGTTTTGTTTATTTAAAGTATCCGTTGGCATAGCGATTTTTAATTACTCATATGAGTAGGTAGACATAATTAAATATAAAAATCCGAAAAGCCTCATTCTGAATGCCAAGCTGGCAGAATAAGGCTTTTATTCTATTTTTTGGGATTGAAATAACTAGTTTAATATTTAATAACTAATGTTAGCAGCACTATCAGTCACTAGCATTAACCTTTCGATATAAGAAAACTTAGTTTTTTTGCCTGCCAAGTTCAAATTAATTGTATCTATTAGGATCTTTTTTCTCTTTCTTTTCAGAAGGATCTTTCTTAGGTTTTTTGGTCTCTTTATTGCCCTTTTGTTCTTTAGACATTATTTTCTCCACTGTCGATAAAAAACGAGAATAAGCATTATTTAATAACGCCTACTACTATTATTCTACCTTAATCCTAAATAATCTGTGAGCTTTATCCCGAAAGCAATGCAATCCGATAGGGTGAAGTGTAATCAATGGCGATCGCCATATATTTGAATCAATAGTTGCAAGCAGCTAAATGTCTAAGCTAGAGAGCGATCGTCATGATGTCCATTCAAGATTCTAAAACTTATCACTCTCCGACAACTAACGCCCTTGCTATGGGAATGGCTGTTAAAAAAATGTATGAGATGGGGCGCAAAGATTTTGATTCAGAAAATTTTTCGGGGCTGAAATTATCCTGCTGCAAGCTGTCATCAATTAGCTTTACCAGCTCAGATTTGCGAAATGCGGATCTTGACCTAACTGATTTAAGTGAGTCTGACCTGCGGGGCGCAAATTTGGAGCGATCAACCCTTAACTTTACTAATCTGACTAATGCGGATTTGAGTAATGCGAATTTAAAAGAAGCAAATCTGGGGGGAGCCGATTTGAGTGGGGCAATTTTGAGGGGTGCGAATCTGAGCAATGCAAATTTACGGGGTGCAAATCTGAGCAATGCTCGTCTTGAATTTGCAAATTTACAAGGGGCAGATTTAACGGGGGCTAATTGTTTTGGTTGCAATCTCAGCTATGCCAATCTCCAACATGCGAATTTGACTGAAGCATGTCTGGATAGGGCAAATTTAATAAAAAGCAATTTTGAATACGCTCTGCTAGATGGCACAACTCTCAGCAATGCCAGCTACTAAAAAAGTGTAAGACGGCGCGGAGCGCCGTCTTACACTTTTTTAGGTTTCGATACCGATCGCAAGTCTCGTATATACAGTTGCCAATGCATTTGCATCACCTACATTCCCAGGAAATAACACAACTGGTAAATCGGGGAAACGAGGATGATCTTCGGGAGTACGCACAACGGAACAACCAGCAAGGATTTGTCCTAGCAGTCTTGCCGTAGGCAAATTCAAACCCGTGCTCAAAACATCATTGGATGTAATGCCACCTTTACTAATTAGGAATCCAATATCTGCGGGTAATTCCTGCACGATCGCCATCAAAAGAGCCGAGACTGACTGACCAAAAGCAAGACGAGTAGATGTATCGGCAAATTCCAATTCTTTTCGGCTGGTAAACACCACGGCGGTTTTGCCTAATTCGTGTGCTTGTTGTACTTGGGTTAAAGCTTCTTGTTTGAGAATTGCTGATTGAGCGTTCGCATCACTCAATAGGCGGGAGACATCAATTTCCACAGGAACTGTATTGGGGGCTTTGAGTAAGTTTTCTAACTGCTCAGTAGTTTTTTTAACATGGGAGCCAACGATCGCTACACCCGCCTTGTGCGATCGCATATATTTCGACATGTCCTCGGCTGCGATCGGCTGGGGTGGCAGCTTCGCAAGAGCCGTTAGTAAACTAGCGGCGCTGCGGAATAAAAACCTTTTGCCAGTCGCCGCCACTGCCAAAATATCCGAAGCGAATTGATTTAGATCGGCTTGGTTTTCCGCATCGACCACACCGCATTGATTGTCATGCAAGCGTACTAAACGTTGACGTACACCAGAACGAATTTCTCCCAATAAAAAACGCTGGACATCTGCGGCAAGAATTTTGCCCTTGGTTTTTTCTTCGACATAATCAGGCAGGTAGCTGTGCGTATAGCCAAATACAGAGTCCTTAGCAAATTCGGTTTCATGGACTGGCGTAGGTACACCGTTCACAACTAAATAATGCACGCTCGATTTGGTAAAGCGACCACCTTCAAAAAATGCTGGCACAAGAAAATGTGCGTCAAAATTACCTAGCTCTTCAGCGATCGCATCTGTCTCGATGGGATAATGTCCGCGCAATGTCGAGTCAGAGCGACTAACGATCATAAATTCTTGGATACCTTCAGCTTCGAGCGCAGGCTTAAGGTTGCGACAAACTTCGCGAGTCACGCTAGTAGCATCTTCAGGCGTAAGCGATCGCGTATTTGTGAGCACAAACATAATCGGTGAAGCATCGGCTAGTCCGATCCGCAGAGTTTCCACATCCCATTTAGTTAGCAGTAGGCAGCTATGCACAGTTTGCGAACCTGTCGGATCGTCATCAAGAACAATAATTTTAGGCTGTCGGGAAGAAGTAGCTGCCATTGCTTATCAATATGAAAACTAATGTTTGTAGAAGCTTATCTTGATTTACGTAACAATAGCCAATCTTTACAATAGTGAAGCGTAATACCAATTCACGAAAGTGTGACAACACTTTTGCGAATTAAAACCTAAACCCAGTAATGGTTTTAAAATCACAAAATGGCATAGCCATTTTGTGATTTTAGAACCCTCATCTGAGGTTTTATATTTATAATGCCACATCATTATTTACTAGATTTAAATTGAGCGCTTCTGCCTAAAGCTACACATACCAATACACCAGCAGCAAAACTCAATGTCATGAAAGTCATTGGCTCTCCTAGTAGTATCGCTGAGGCAAGAATAGTCAGAAATGGTTGAAAAAGTTGTAGCTGACCAATCCGAGCAATCCCTCCTAAAAATAAGCCCCGATACCAAGCAAAAAAGCCCAAAAACATACTGAAACAACTGATATATAAAAAGCCAATCCAAGCACTACTAGAAATATTTGTAAAAGAAGATGGCAAATGTTGTAACACGATCGGAAGCACGAGCGGAAATGAAAGTACCAACGCCCAACATACAACCTGCCACGAGCCAAAAGTACGCGCTAAAACCGTTCCTTCTGCATAGCTTAAACTTGCGGCAAAAACTGCTCCTAATAATGCCAAATCCGCAAAACGAATATTGCCAGTCCCAGATATCAGCGCAAAAATAATCACTAATCCACTACCCGCGATCGCAAAGATCCAAAATTTTACAGATGGTCGCTCTCCTGCTCGCAAAACCCCAAACAAAGCCGTAGCAAGTGGCAATAGACCAATAATCACAGCTCCATAGGACGCAGAAGCGTCGCGCATTGCTAGTGTTGAAAGTAATGGGAATCCCACAACAGCACCAATTACGACAACAGCAAAACTGGGTAGAAATCGCCAAGATGGGATCGGCTGCCTTGTGGTAATTAGTAAAATCAATGACAATGCCGTAGCAATTACCGCTCGTCCTAGCCCCACAAATACTGGATCGAATTCGGTTAAAGCAATACGGGTTGCTGGCAGAGTGATGCTAAAAATCATGACACCGAGAAGCCCATAAACAAGTCCCATAGTCGCGTCTTTAGTTTGCGGACTAGTCATTTTGCCTCGACATTTAACTTAATCTTATCTCAAAACACAAAATGGCTACGCTATTTTGTGTTTCGGAAACCCTTGCTGGGTTTGGCTTTTAATTTTCTATAGAAAAAAAGAATTAGCTAGTACAAACCTAAACTCATTTTTGAGTTTAGGTTTGTACTAGCTAAGGAACGAAAATTTAATAAAACCCGAAACTATTGAAAAGATCGATATTCATCGCTTCATATTTTTCGGCATAATGTCTATAGTTGTCACCGTATAGGGTTGACCATCCATGCACCTACGCAG
>JANNDZ010000471.1:0-1896 GCA_031378395.1 Pseudanabaena sp. OTE_75_metabat_487_sub | reverse complement strand
AAAACCTTGCTTTTTTACCCGCAGGATTTGTTGTTCTCGTTCCGCTATAGTCATACTTATCGCGATCCTTAATTTTGGTCATCTCCTTGTTTTACACCTTTTCACCCACCACTATCACCGCGAATAATTCATGACACTAACGATTCTTTAGCTCCCGCAGGAATCGAGCTATTGCCACTGACTCCAGAGATTACAGTCAAAGCCGTAAATCCTACATTCAGCAGGTGATCTGGGCAAAAAAATATTTACCACGAAAGAATGAGGGTTTCAGAGAGTCTATTCTCAACAGTAAAATTCTTATTGATAAATACTATTAATTAGGTAATCTCGCTATGAGTCTTAAAAAAACATGAAAATCCCAAAATGCTCTTTCTATAAGGGTTTTCCCAATAAATGCTGATTCTCAAAAAACACCTGCTGAATGTAGGGTAAATCTATCCCCCATTCACAAAGATCCTTTCGATCGCCTAATTATCGCCACCGCATTAGAATATGACGCAAAACTTGCCAGTGTTGACAACTTATTTTCTAGATACCCAGAACTAGCAACTCATCTAATGCCAATTAAGTAACCATGCTAATTTGAACTTGAGCTGAATAAGTTGCATCAACAATCAGCATTTATCCCCTGCGCAGCAATCCAAGACGTAGTCCATGCACTCTGGAAATTAAAACCACCTGTCACACCATCTATATCTAACACTTCACCCGCAAAAAATAAACCTTGGCAAATCTTACTTTCCATCGTCTGAAAATTAACATCTTGTAAACGAATTCCGCCACAAGTTACAAACTCTTCTTTAAACACACCTTTACCCGCGATCGCATATTCACTCGCGCTTAGTACATTCACAATTTGCTGAATGGCTCTATTAGAAATATCTGCCCAGCGTTTCTCTAGTTCCACTTCAGCTTTATCGAGCAGATATTCCCATAGACGCAACGAGATATCGACAGGACAATAATTAGATATAAATTTCTTGGGTTGCTCAGTCTTCGCGCTTAGCAAAATTTGTTTAATTGTTTCTACTTTAAGTGAAGGAATCCAATTAACCGCTAATTTGGCTTGATAGTTGCAATCATGCAATTCTCGCGCTGCCCATGCTGACAACTTTAAAACGGCGGGGCCACTCAATCCCCAATGGGTAATTAATAGAGCGCCCGATTGTTCTAATTGATTACGAGCAGATTTTTTCTTTTCAGGATTAGAATTTGATATTAACAGCTTTACTGTGGCAGGGTTAACGCTGACTCCAGCCAGTTCATGCAGCTTAGAATCTTTAATATTAAATGTAAAAAGTGAAGGGATGGGAGGTTCCAGCTCATGTCCTAGCGATAGCGCGATCGCATAGCCAGATGGACTGCTACCAGTGGCAAGCAAGAGGCGATCGCAAATTATATTCTCGCCATTTTTGAGAAACACATCAAATTTGCTGTCCCCTTTGTCACCTTCTAAGCGCTCAATCTTTTGAACTAAAACATTATTGCGAAGAATAACACCAGCTTTTTTAGCAGCAAACATTAGCGCTTCCACAATCGTTTCTGAATCATCAGTAACAGGAAACATTCTGCCATCCGCTTCCGTTTTTAGCTTCACTCCTTCTGCATTAAACCAGTGCACTACATCTAAAGCCTGAAACCGTGAAAATGCTCCCCGTAAAGCTTTACCGCCTCTAGGATAGTTCAGTACTAATTGCGAAGGTTCAAAACAATGATGAGTAACGTTGCAGCGTCCTCCGCCTGAAATTCGCACCTTGGCAAGTGGTTGTCGTCCTGCCTCTAATAAAGTTACTCGCGTATGGGGTGCTTGCGCCGCATGGATTGCCCCGAAAAAACCTGCGGCTCCGCCACCAATTACTACAACCTCTGTGCTTGTCATGTTTAATTCCTAGTAAG
>JANNDZ010000466.1:0-7116 GCA_031378395.1 Pseudanabaena sp. OTE_75_metabat_487_sub | reverse complement strand
ATTACTATTACTGTGCAGCTTTCAGGGTTCTTATCAAGTAGACCCGATAAGTTTGCTTGGTGTCTATGGTGCGGTGGAACCACTCTGACCCATCCCGAACTCAGTTGTGAAACGCTGTCACGGTGAAGATACTTTAGGGGTAGCCCTACGGGAAAATAGCTCGATGCCAAGCTTAATTTTAAAAAGGGAGAGGGAGGCGGATAACTTAGTTATCTGCCTCCCTCTCCCTTTTTCGCCTTTCTTCTTTGTTTATAATTTCAAGTTCTTGTGTAGGTTTTACTACAGGACAAAGCACTGTAAGATAACAAATACACCTTGGGTTATCCAAACTTTGCTCGATTTATGCCATGACGATCGCCATGACGCTGAATGACGACCTAACTATCTTAGATATTGAAGCAAATCCACTGAGTCCATTGGATTTGCCCCCCGAAGAGGAAATGCCTCTTCCGAATCCTGATGAGATGTTAGCACTTCTCAACTCGGCTATAGTTTTAGAGAGAATGCAAGCTGCGAGAGCATTTTGTGAATTAGAAGACCAAAGAGCGATACCCCGTCTCATCGAATTGCTACAAGATGAATGCCCTTTAGTACGTGTCAGTGTTGCTTATGCCCTTGGGCGTAATAAGAGTGATGAGGCGATCGCGCCGTTAATCGGTCAGCTCAAACAAGATTGGAATGGCTATGTCCGTAAAGGCATCGTTTGGGCGTTGGGAACCTGCCGCGCTACATCAGGATTACAGTCGCTTATTTATTCACTTAGGTATGATATTACGGCAGTACGCCTTTGGGCTGCCAGTGCGTTGGGGCAATTAGGTGATTTGCAAGCGATCGAGCCTCTAACTGAGGCATTAACTAAAGATCCGATGTCTGCTGTGCGCGGTAATTGTGCATGGTCACTTGGCAAGCTAATTGTGCAAATGCGCCGCGATTTTGATACCCAAAATGAAATTTATCATGATGCTGTTGATGCTCTGATTTACGCTCTTGACGATGATGATCTCAGTGTGCAGACCGATGCCAGAAACGCATTGCGTAAGTTGGGAGAGCCTCGCGGTTTAAAGGTGCTAGATCGGATTGAGATGGATCAAGGTTATTGTGAATTCTAAAAAATAGAGAAGCAGATAAGTGGCTTCTTTATTTATTTCAAAAAAGACTTTGATAATGTTTCGATCGCTGTTATAATTATTAACTGCATCTACTGAATTATTTACTTGCGAATGTAGTTTAGTGGTAAAACCTCTGCCTTCCAAGCAGATGTTGCGGGTTCGATTCCCGCCATTCGCTTAATCCTAAAAAAAGCTGCACGTAGTGCAGCTTTTTTTAATTTATCAGATCCCGAATTACAATACTCGCTAGATTTAAACCAAACAGGGCTGGTAAATAGGAAATTGTGCCGTAATACGATCGCTTAAAGTTACTGCCGTCGGTTAGTTGCAGCGAATCACGATTTACCAACTCTTCAGAATAAACTGCAATAATATTGGCATTGGCAAAACCTTTACGGCGTAAACCTTTACGAACTTTGTAAGCAAATCTGCAACAATCAGTTTCAAAAATTGGTGCAATTCTTACCTTTTGAGGATCGACTCGTCCACCTGCGCCCATACTACTTGCCACTTTTACGCCATTAGTAGCAGCTGCACCGAGGAAATAAAGCTTTGGTTGCAAGCTATCAATGCAATCTAGTACCCAGTTAAACTTAGTTGTTACTAGTTCCATCATCAGATCTGGCGTAAGAAATTCTTTGATTACCGTTAATCGCAGGTCTGGATTGATATCATGCATTCGCGCCGCCATGACATCGGCTTTATGAATATCGATAGTACTATTGAGCGCCACAATCTGGCGGTTTTTATTAGAAGGATCAACACGATCGCCATCAACAATCGTCATCTGTCCAACCCCAGCGCGGCATAAAAACTCGGCGGCAAAGCTACCCACTCCGCCCATGCCAACGACTAAAACATTGGCACATTTGAGCTTGTTTATGCTATCTGCACCAATTAGTAATTCTGTACGTTGCAGCCAATCTGTCATAAAAAAATAATGTATAACTTTATCTAGCAGAGTTGATATTTAGCGACACATCTGCTCTTAATATGAGAAATAGACCATCGTTTGAGTCTTTTTAAATATGACCTTACCCTCTCATGCTGCGCTCACCAAAGCCGAACTACTTGATCGTTATGCTAAAGGCGATCGCAACTTTGAGCAATCACATTTACATGACAGTGAAATGCAAGGGGTTTCTTTGCATGGCATTGACCTAAGTGAATCAATCTTGACTCACATTAACTTTAGTTGTGCTGATCTACGTGGGGCTGATTTTGGTTGGGCAGATCTGAGCAGTGCAAATCTCGAAAAAGTAGATTTGCGCGGTGCAGTTTTGACCAGAGCTGATTTAAGCCACGCTAATCTAATGGGTGCAAATCTGTTGAAAGCAGATCTTAGTCTAGCGAAATTAGATCACGCAGAATTGAGTGGAACGATCATGCCTGATGGTTCTGTACATCAATGAGTTTGGTCTAATTGATGTACAGAACCAAATAACAGAGGGGGATTTGAAGTGTCGCTCTGTTATTGAAAATGTGATTCTCACTTTATCTTTTTCTTGATAAAATCTACTAACTGTTGGAATTGCTTTTGCTGTGAAGCCATTTGCTGTTCTAATAATTTCTGTTTAGCTTCTAGTTCGCCAATGCGCTTAGCTAGAGATTCGTCTGTCCGTTCTGATCCAATATTTGTTGTTGGGGCTATAGTCATAAGGGAATGACGTGGGCGCTTTTCTGCCAACGCCATCGCTCTTTTGATTGCTGTGATCAGTTCTTTTTGCTCAAAAGGTTTTTCAATAAATACAAAGTACTTATCTTCAAATGGTTCTCCAATTTTACTAGTTACTTCTTCCTTACGACCAGACATTAAAACTAGAGGAATACGGATCAGCTCTGGACTTTGCTGCAAAGCTTCATAAACCTCAAAGCCACTCATCTTTGGTAATAAGAAATCTAGCATGATCATCCAAGGCTTTTCTTGCTGGATCATTTCCAGTCCTTTGATGCCATCTGCTGCCTCTAGCACCTCAAAGTTTGCTGGCGGGAGCATGTCACGCACCATATTACGGATTACGCGACTATCGTCAATTACTAGTATTTTGCGAGCTGCCACTGCTGATAACCCCTCAGTTATTTTGGTGAATAGAGATTTAGCTTGATTAGATAGGTTTTTGGGAGATTACATAACTACCATTGACAGGATAGTTCAAATTCTAAACGACAATGATAGCAAGTTCTAAACGACAATGATAGCAAGCATTTTTTAGTTTAATTAGCCGATTTAATTAGCGGTTTATTTGAGCTTTTATAAATTAGAAGCTTAGTAAGTAAATAAAAGCTTACTAGTTTTTGTCGGATTTAGCTCTTAAATCCGCAATAATTTAGCACATAGCTACCCCAAAATTTAGAGAAGCCCTCTTCTAAATTTGATAGTAATTTTTTTAAAACGGATTTTTGGGGCTTTTCGTACCAGAATTGCTTTTAACTAAGCACAATTAAATATAAAATTCCAAAACCAGAACCACCTACTGCACCGCCCGCGCAGTAGGTGGTTCTGGTTTTTTAATCATGCTGAGGTACTTATAGCTAATTTCACTTGTCTTTAGGACAAATCAAAATCCAAAGAGTGTGAGGTAGCAGATATAGCTGACTCACACTCTTTGGATTAACATACAGCAATTTTCGATCAAACGAACCATAATAAATTCCTTGAAAGTGTTGCAAAACAGCACTTTCAAGGAATTTATCATGGTTCGACTTTAAGCGCAAAGCGCTGTAACTGGAGATAGCTAGAATTTGGGGTTGGCAACAATAGCTGATGTTGATCCCTTGACTTGGTCTGTATAATCTCAAGTACAAAGATCGGGCATGGCTTAACTATGCTTAGATTTTTTAGAATATTCAAGCGATCGCCCATGCTAAAACTGCCAACAAAACCAAACCCAACATCCCTCAAATCAAGCACCGCTCATACTTCTGACGAAAACACCACCAAGGGTCAAAAGTCGGTCATCGTTAAATTAGAAAATGTTCGCAAGACCTATGCTAATGGAGCTGTTGGTCTACGTGATGTGAACATTGAGGTTTATAAAGGTGACTTTAAATTTATTACAGGTCATTCGGGATCAGGGAAATCCACATTATTGAAGTTACTGTATGGAGCGGAACAAGCCACGGATGGTGATGTAATTGTTAATGGCTCTAACCTTAATGGATTAAAGGGTAATAATCTGGCGATGCTGCGCCGCAAGATTGGCATTGTATTTCAAGATTACAAACTTGTTCCGAGACGCACTGTTTCTGAAAATATTGCCTTTGTCTTAATGGCTCAGGGCTATACTTACAAAGAAATCCAGCGCCGCGTTCAGCCTGCCCTGAAGATGGTTGGCTTAATGCATAAGGCGGATTGCTTTCCTGAAGAACTTTCTGGAGGAGAGCAACAACGGACAAGTATTGCAAGGGCGATCGTTAATACGCCACCGCTTGTACTTGCGGATGAGCCGACAGGCAACCTCGATCCTGATAATGCTTGGCAAGTAATTAAAATTTTGAAAAAGCTAAATTCTTTTGGGGTAACGGTGCTTTTGACTACTCACGATGAGCAGTTGGTCAGAGCAGCTAATCATCCTGTTTTGCATTTGCAAAATGGTTACATCGTCTAGTAGTCTGTCAATCACAATTTGAGTTTTAGTTCAGTATGTGGGCAACGCCCACATACTGAACTCTTTAAAGTTATGGTACAAAACGTCGTTCGCTTCTTCACTAAAATCGACTATCTGCTGCGTGAGACTTTTTTAGGACTACGGCGTGGCGGCTGGATGAATTGGGCTGCCATTAGTACGGTAGCGGTGTTGTTGTTTTTGTTTGGGGCAAGCCTACAAATTTCTTGGCAACTGGAAAATGTATTGGGGCAGTTGGGCAGTCAGTTAGAAATCTCTGTCTACTTGGACGAAAACGTCGTGGGTGAGTCGATGCAACCACGCTTACTATTGGTAGATGGTGTTGTAGCTGCAAAGCTAATTCCTAAGGAAGATGCTTGGCAAAATTTGATGAAGGATCTGGGTAAAAATGATCTTAATCAAGCAACGCAGCAGCTTGGGGGCAATCCTTTGGTTGATGAGTTTAAGGTAAGAGCAGTGTCTAGTGATCGCGTGCCTGATGTTGCTAAACGGATTTCGGGATTAAAGGGGATAAATGAGGTTTGGTATACCAATGAGGTTGTGGAGCGGATTGGGCAACTACGCCGTGCTTTGAGTAATAGTAGTGTGGCGATCGTGGCGATTTTTACGGTAATTGCGATCGCGGTTATTACTACGACAATTCGTCTGATTGTGTTGGCAAGGCGACGCGAAATCGAGGTAATGCAATTAGTTGGTGCAACGGCAGTATGGATTTATTTTCCGTTTGTCTTGCAAGGCGTATTCTTTGGGGTTACAGGTGCAGGAACTGCGTATTTAATGCTAATGCTAAGCATGAATCTTTTGAGTGATGCGATCGTCAATCAACCAGAATTAATCAAGTCTCTAACTTTAGGTTTGACTAATGATTTACGAGTACAGTTGCTGTTGCCTGCGGTGTTAGTAAGCTTTGGCTCAGTGATTGGTGTATTGGGTAGCTTATTAGCAGTTAGGAGATTTTCGTTTAATACCTAAAACGGAAAGTAGAGGCAACGCCAAGCGTTGCCTCTATTTTCCATTTTAGGTATGGTATAATTTCATCTTGATATTGGGTATGTAGCTCAGTTGGATAGAGCATCAGATTCCGGTTCTGAGGGTCGGGGGTTCGAACCCCTCCATACTCGTAATTAAAGCGTTTCACGCTGATCATAAATATGAAGCTTGCCGTATTGCTCGGCAAGCTTCACTGGTAAACATACTGAATTTTTAATCTATGGAACGTGGATTACTGTGGTTGCCGCTGTTGGCAGTTTTTTTCTGGCTGGCTTGGTCTGGTTGGAATGAGTACCAAAAAATTGAGTCCTATAAACGTTGGTCAGAGCAATTTGAGCGCCATAAATACGATATTTATGCAGTGTTAGGTCAAAAAGGCGATCGTCTCACATGGGGCAAGCCAACGCGCAAAGATCCGCTTGATATTCAAACAGTAACTTTTCAAGATATTGCCCGTATCAGGTTTCGGATTGACAGAAAATTTTTTGATGAACAAGATGCCGAATTCCCCTTAAAGGCAAAGAAAATTTCTTTGGAATTAGTCCTGAAAACTGGCGAGATGCCTAGTATTAGATTTACTGATATTGATATTGCGGCAGCTTGGTATCGATTTTTAAGCGATCGCCTAGGGGCTTCATCACAATCTTAAGTTTTATTAAGTCGATTAAAAGATTAATTTAACGATTTATGGTCGATTCAAGTACATTTATTTAGCCCATATCGATTCTTAACCTCGGTATAAACGTAGCTTTAACTTCATCTCTTAGGCTTAAATCAAGTTGTGAGGGTTTACTTTGGAAGTTATTGTAGAAGTTACTTTAGAGTTTATTAGGGCAATTACAGCAACATTGCTGTTGCTTCTGCTAGGAGACTTCTTTTCAACGTTTTTGTATCATGTTCCAGAACATGTGTTTGGTAAGTTTCATTCCATCGTGCATCATGGCAAAAACCGCAGCTTTCTTCATTATGCAGTTTTGACCAGAAATCCCCTCGTCATGCTAGATGGTATTTTAGGAGCAGTTCCTTACTTTGTATTCACGCCTTGGCTGTGGCAATTATCGGCTGTTGGTACGATTATTGGTTTGTTGTTAGGCGAGTTTCATGTTGTGTGGCGACATGTTTCAATCCTTGAGTGGAAAACGCCAGAACCTTTTAAATCTTGGTGTGATTTATTGTTTATCACTACGCCTGAAAGACATTGGTTACATCATCAAAATGCTTTTGCTGCTTATGGTGACATTTTCTCTTTTTATGATTATCCTGCTCAAAGATGGCTAACTTTCTTACGTTTTGTCCGCCGTAAATTTAAGCAGTTGAATCAATCAAGTAGCAGCAAAACTATTAGCGTTTAATTTACTAAACCAAAAGAGAGAGAGAGGTCGCAAAGCGAC
>JANNDZ010000457.1:0-19176 GCA_031378395.1 Pseudanabaena sp. OTE_75_metabat_487_sub | reverse complement strand
CTCTCATCTTTTGGGTTTTGATTTGTCCTAGCTATTTCTTGAATTGCTATATACTGAAATGCGGATAAAAAACATTTGTTGTAGGAACTAGCAATTGCTCACCAGTACCAAAAATCCATTAGTTAAGCAACTTAGATCACTTGGTGAGAGTGCTAAAGATCGGAAAGAACAAGGGCTATTTTTAGTAGAAGGAACTCACGCTCTGATAGAAGCGATCGCCACAGCTTATCCAATCTCAATCGTCTGTTGTACTGAAAAATGGATCGCGGTAAACCCTGATCTGTATGAACAGATCGCAGCCATTGATGAAATTGAAAGATTAGAAATTGTCTCAGAAGAAGTACTTCAAGCAATCGCCACCACCAAAAATCCTGATGGGGCGATCTCAGCAGCGTTAATGCCATCTCGTGAAATTGCCAAGATCAAGTCATTAGGTTTGGCTTTAGAAACAATTCAAGATCCAGGTAATATCGGGGCGATCGTGCGATCGGCGGTTGCTGTGGGGATTGATGGCATGTTGGTGAGTAGCGATAGCGTCGATTTGACTAATCCCAAAATTATTCGGGCTACCGCAGGACAATGGTTTCGCTGTGCGATGCAAACATCCACAGTTATCGCCGATGATATTCGCAAATTGCAAGCACAGGGCGTAAAAGTAATCGCCACATTAGCCAATGCACCCAAAACCTATTGGGATTACGACTTTACGCAACCGACTTTGATTTTGCTAGGTAATGAAGGCAATGGACTATCTCAAGAATTAATTGAACTTGCGGATGAAGCTGTATCAATTCCCCAGAGCGATCGCGTGGAATCCTTAAATGTGGCTATTTGTGCGGCACTGCTGCTCTATGAAGCAAAACGTCAGCGATCTGGTAGATCAGCAAAGCTGTAAAAAGTCCTGAAAACCCAAAAATCGGTTTACACTTTTTTGAAGCAGCACATTGAAATCGTGTATGAACCTAAAAGAGATCAGCTCACAAGAATCGCCAATCTACAATCACTTAAATGTAGTTCCTTTCCAATCCAGTCTGGAAGATAGCTCTTTACTAATAGCTTCTCAAGCTGCGATCCAGTTACAAACAACTTTACTAAAAAGCTCAATTGCCTACGCTCAGTCTGTAAGTGGTAGCCTCATCCTCAAAACTACTCTCAAACACACATTGGAAATTCTCACCCAATATACTAAGGCGAGCGAAGGGAGTATTTTCTTGATTGATGAAGATGGGGAGATCGTAGAGAGTATCTTGGCTCGGAGTCCTGTGACAAGAGATCTCAAAGACTCTGTGATTTCCAAAGTCTTAGATGATGGTTTAGCAGGCTGGACTTTACGCCATCGACAGATCAGCATTATCTATGATGCGATTATTGACGATCGCTGGGTACAGTTGCCAGATCAACCATATGTCGCTCGCTCAGCTTTGGCAATTCCTTTAATATATGGCATTGAGGCGATCGGGATTATTACACTGTCGCATCCTCAGCCGAACCACTTCAATGAAGAGATCGCCATGATGATGCAATACTGCATGGAAATTATTGCGGCAATCATAGTTAACGCTCAATTACACGCTAAGTATCGTCCTTTAGATTTAGTTTAATGCGGAAGAGTTAGAGCCGTGTAAATCGTCCAGCCATCCATAAGCAGCAACAACAGCGTAAACACGAGCAAAATTACATACATCCAAGGCTGAGACAGAGTCCGCACATCTCTAGTGTCAATACCAGTATGTTCTTCAACCTGTTTTACTAATCGCGTAAACCCAACTACTCGCATCGGCAATAAATAAGCTTGCTCTGAGTCTTTGCTGACAAAATAATAAACGATCCCACCTTGTCCAGTAATCCTTGGCTTGAGTGCTTTGATATCTTGCCAAGCCAATGACCAACCCTTGCGAAAGAAACTGGGAAACCAGAGCGGATAGACCAAACTTATACCTTGAGGATCAAGAATTACGCGATCGCAAAGCGCCCCATACAAAAACACAAAACCGATCGCTAAACCAATACTCAACCATGAGGCAGGAATAGCGGCATGGGTAAAGCCGCTCAAAAATGGCAAAGGAGCAGTGAGAGCAATATATAACAGCAGTAATGTAATGCGAATCAGTGGTGAAACTTTAAAGACATCGGTCATAATTCACTGGGGATTTTATGTTTTAGGCGATCGCAATTAACTTAACATTGTTTTTTAGGGGTAATCTTATAAATGATGGATATGATTTAGTTACTTGGCATAAAAAAAATAGAACCCAAATGTGTACCGCCCGCGCCGCGGGCGGTACACATTTTAGGGTTTTATATTTGATTATGCCTAGTTACTTTAAACATCAAAAACACTTACATACAGTACGGATGGTGTAAAACGTGGGTTGGCGTGTACGTGGCGTTCGTGGTGCAACAACAGTTGAGGCAAATACATACGAAGCCCTAGAGAGGGCTGTGCTAGAGCTTATGGAGGAGATCGAGGCACAAAATGACATTGATCCGCGCGAAATCGTCAGTGCGACTTTTTCGGCAACAACTGATATTGATGTGGTCTTTCCTGCCAAAATCGCCCGATCGCGATCGCAATGGGAAAATGTTCCGCTTTTAGATGTGCAGCAAATGTATGTTAAGGGCAGTTTAGAGCGTTGTATCAGGGTATTAATTCATGTGAATACACCGCTTGAGCAACATCAAATCAAGCATATTTACCTAAACGGAGCTAGAGATTTGCGTCCTGATCTCGTTTACGCTCAAATTTAAGAAAATAGAGGGAGTGCTTCGCATTCCCTCTATTTTCTCGGTACAATCAGTTCAAATGTAAGATATATAGCCCTATGGTCACAAGAATTTTTCTGTGTAACGAGCAGACAGAGCCAGAGATTCGCGATTTTATTCGTGAAGCGATCGCCGACATCTCCGAGGGGGAGCAGTATATCGTTACGTGGAACTGCGGCAATGTGCAAACGCTCAAGGTGGGCGATCGCGCTTATTTCAAGCGGATCGGGAGTGCCAATCAGGGCTATTTTGCGGCAGGCACAGTCGTTCCAGCCGATCGCGAATATCAGCTTAAACTGCGATCGGCGCGGTATCGTGAACTGAGCGAAGCCTACGATATTGACTCACAAGCCAATAACTTTCGGGTATGGGTGGCTTGGGATGCTTGCGTGACCTTTGATGAGCCACTGAGGACAGATTACTTGCGGCAGTTGCCCCATTTTCAGGGAATGCCCCTCGAACCGCAGACTGATGCAGGGGTGTTTCGTGAAGAATATGTGCGGATGCTCGATCGCGAATGGGAGAAACAAACTCAAAAAGCATTTCGGGCTGGCAAGGGGATTAGCTTAATTGATGTGTATTACCGCTGGGGTCTAGAAGACACTCAGCAAGGATTCCCGCAGGATGCGCTGGAGTCATTTCGGCAAGCCCTTAAGCTCAATCCTAATTTTATCAAGGCATATTTGGGCTTGGGTGATGCCCATGTCAGTTTGCGCGAATATGCTAAAGCTGTCGGTGACTATGGCAAGGCGATTTCGATGCGCCCCGACAAGGCGCGGCTAGCTTATTTTAAGCGTGGCGAAATTAATTTTTTGTTGGGGCAGCTTCAGCAAGCGATGGCAGATTTCCAGGCATCGATCGCGATCGATCCAAATTTTGCTGACGCTCATATGTCTCTCGGCAATACATACTTCAAACTCAAGAGTTACGAGCAGGCGATCGCTTGTTATAGCCGCACTATGGAGCTAAGTCCCAATCTCGACCTAGCCGCATTTCGACGAGGGCGATCGCATTACATACTCAAAGAATTTCCTGAAGCACTTCGCGACTTTAGCTATGCGATCGAGTTGCAGCCCAGTAATGTTGATGCCTATTACTATCGCGGCTTAACCTATTCTCAACCTGATATTGCTGATGAGACTCTCGCGGGTGATGATTTACGCAAGGCGATCGTTTTATATCAGACTCAGGGTAAACCTGACAAGGCGAAAAAAGCTAAGGAGTTTTTGGAAACCCTTGCGATTGATTCTTTACCTAAAGCAAGACCTAGAAGCAGCTTTGCGATCGCAGCTTCTGCCACAGAGCCAGTCATAGATACTGCCCCCGAAGCGATCACTGTGGAAGTCCCACTAGCTATGGCTACAAGTAATAATGATGATATTGATGATAGGGATGAGGAGTCTAGCAAGCTGATTATTGCGACAGAACCAATTTCTAATGAGGTTGCCATCTCTAACGCAGAAGCTGCAATATTAGATTTGACTGAAGCGATCGAAAATATCGTGGAAGTTGAGAAAATTGTCGAAAAGATTATAGAGGTTGAAAAAATTGTTGAAGTAGAAAGAATAGTCGAGGTTGAAAAATTTGTTGAAGTTGAGAGGGTTGTCGATCGCGTAGTCGAAAAGTTCGTTGATCGGGTAGTTGAGAGAGTAGTTGAGAAACCGATTCCGTTCTCCATTGAAGATCCGAGTACGGCGGAAAAACTGGCGATGATTTCGGTGATGGCGCAATATATGCGTGAAGGCTGGCTGGTGCGATCAGTGGATAAATCTCAAGTTGGCTATGATCTCGAATGTACTAAAGATGATGCTTACGAAGCCGTAGTAATTAAGAGCTTTACTAGCGATCGTGAGTCCTTTGCAATTTCTGCGATCGAGATTGAGAATGCTCGTAGCAACAAAGATTTTGTGCTGTGGGTAGTAAGCGGCGCAGCCGAAAATCCCGAATTACGCTGTCTACGAGGACGAGAACTGTTCGAGCAATTCGATCTTGATCCTCTCGCCTTCGCTGCCAAAGTTAGGCAGTCAACAGTGCAATTAGAATTTGCGCAAGTTTCTCTAGAAATCCCACAATTTGAGCAGTAATCAACAAATAGTTTTTGATTTGTTTGTAATGTTTAAGTGTCACGTTTGTAGTTCAACTGAATCACATGTTGAATATGTAAATGAGATTTTTGAAATTGGTGATAAGTTTTATCTTGTTGAAAATATTCCTACTAAAGTCTGTTATTACTGTGGAGAAGAAATTTTTAGTAGTGAAACATCTGAAGCTGTTAAAGTTTTTTTGCATAGCAAATCTAAACCAATTAAATCAGTTGTCTTAGATATTTTTTTTATTAACAAGAAGTAGATACTTAAAAATTAATGTTATGCAGAACGCAGATGATGAATATCTTGCATCTAGTGAGGCTGGGCAGCCACGGCGGGATTGCCCCTATCTAAATAATTCGTGTTCTGTAGGCGCTGGGCTCCAGTGCCAGCCCTTAACCTATGCCATCACAATAATTTCTTCCAAGTACCGTAAGTATATAAGTCTATGAGTAAAAAACTATGGAAGCTGAAGACCACACATCTAAAATCAAAAGCTTAGAGAAAGAGAATCGTATTCTTAAAAAGAAATTAGAACGATCAGAGATTGATCGCTCTAAGCTCGAAACAGCTAATCGCAATAAAGAAACTTTGCTCCAAAAAGTGATTTGTGACTTGCAAGAGTATCAAAGTATTCTTGAAAAGAAGAGTCATGCTCTTGAACAAACGCTAACTAATTTGTCAGTCATGCAAAATAAATTAGTTGAAGCGGAAAAAATGGCAGCTTTAGGTGGACTTGTAGCTGGTGTTGCCCATGAAATCAATACACCTGTTGGGACAAGTATAACTCTAGCTTCCACTCTGCGAGATGAAACTCAATTATTGACAACATTGATCGAATCTGGATGTTTAAAAAAATCACTATTAACGCATTATCTAGAAATTGCTACCGAAATAAGCAGTTTAATTCTGAGTAATTTAAATCGTGCGGGTGAATTAGTACATAGCTTTAAGCAGGTTGCCGTAGATCAATCTAGCTCCGAGAGGCGAAGTTTTAAAGTCAAGGAATATATACAGGAAATAGTTGTAAGTATCTCTCCTCAATTTAAACAAAACTTAGGTAAAGTGTCTATTACTGGAGATGATGCGATTAAGCTCTACAGCTATCCAGGCGCTTTAGCTCAAGTAATAACCAACTTGATCAATAATTCTATTCTCCATGCATATTTACCTAGTGAGGTTGGGAATATTAGTATTAGTATCCAACAACAATGCGATCAGGTAACTATTCAATATAGAGATGATGGATCTGGGATCGATCCAGAAATATTCGGTAGGATCTTTGACCCTTTCTTTACTACTGCTCGTGATAAAGGTGGAACTGGTTTAGGGCTACACATTACCTATAATTTAGTAACTCAAAAGCTTCAAGGCAGTATTGACTGTGAGAGTAAAATAGGAAAAGGCACATTATTTACGGTAAAATTACCAACTTCTATAGAGACTTCCAAATGATTTGAGGTGTAGTTTCAAAACCATATCAATGCAAATATTTACCGCCATGTTAACTTCTAATACACCCCAAAATGCCAGCTCTAATAATCAGCAGCAAAATATTTTTCTTTCTAGCAATAGAGATGATGAAATCATCTTTATTGCTGAAGATGATATAGACATAGAAGCCGCTGCTAACTTAAGAGAAAATCAAACGCAAGTTAATGTAGATAAATGGAAAGTGATTATTGCCGATGATGAACCTGATGTTCATCGAGCAACTCAAATAGCGCTCGGCAATCTTATGTTTGAGGGCAAACCAGTAGTTTTTATCTCAGCTTATTCAGGAGAAGAATGTAAGCGATTAATAGATGTACATACTGACGCTGCCTTGATCCTTCTTGATGTAGTCATGGAAACTAATGATGCAGGTCTGAGATTAGTAAAGTATATTCGTGAAGAGTTAGATAATCATCAGATCCGTATTGTTTTACGGACAGGGAATCCTGGGGATGCTCCTGAAGATTCTGTCATACTTAATTATGATATTAACGATTACAAACTTAAAGTGGAACTAACCCGCCAAAGTCTTCTGACGACGCTGCTCGCTTCCCTTCGAGCTTATCGAGATATTATCACTATAGAACATCAGAAGATCAAGCTAGCACAAGCTCTTGAGAAGTTGCAGGAAAGTCAAATTCAACTTGAAGAATATGCTTTTACTTTAGAAAAGAAAATTGCTGAACGGACATCAGATCTAGAGACAGCTAATCTACAGCTTCAGCGTCTAGCAGCAATAGATGGTTTAACACAGGTTGCCAACCGCCGTTGCTTTGATGAATATTGGCTTCAACAATGGTCATTGCTACAAGAAGAGAAGCTATCTCTGTCATTAATACTAATGGATGTGGACTATTTTAAGAACTACAACGATCATTACGGACATCTAGCTGGAGATGAATGTTTAAGGCAAGTTGCTCAAGGTATTAGTAAATTACTAATGCGTCCTCAAGACTTGGTAGCTCGTTATGGTGGAGAAGAGTTTGTTGTGATATTACCGCATACACCAATTGAAGGAGCAAAAAAAGTTGCCGAGTGTATTATATCCATTATCTACGATCTTAATCTTGTTCACGCCGAATCACAAGTAAGCGATCGCATTTCCTTAAGTATTGGTGTAGCTTGTGTTGTACCTAACACTGATCTTTCTTGGGAAATGCCAATTTCGTTAGCTGACAGAGCTTTATACCAAGCCAAACAGGAAGGTCGCAATCGCATTGTCTTGGCTAGATAACCCAAAGTGGCGGCGCTTAGCGCCACCACTTTGGGTTATCTAGCCATTTATTTTCTGATTAATCCAAGTTTTGAGATTATTTGGTACTGTAGTGAAGTGGACATAAATAGATTGATTATATTGCGATCGCGATACTTGTTCTAAATCCATTTGACTCGGTTGCTGATGCTTTAAAACTTTGGCATAAATTTCACCTTCAATCTCTAGCTGATGGTCTTGGTCATAGATCTGGAGATGGAGTTTGAGATTAGTTAACACAGGAACATCTTGAGCTGAGAAAATCTCAGCACCATAGGGAGATAACTGCCATAGCTCTCCCTCAAACATTTCTGTACCTAGATGCTTCTCTTCTAAAATGCGATATATGATTGGAATCGGAGTTGGCAACAACTGCAAAGAATCACTCAGAGAAGGAAGTTCTAGATTATATATTCCACCAAGACCACAAATATCGTAGATAGAAATTGGATGTGATACGCCTTTAGGCTCTACTTCCATAGAGCCATTGATCTTAGCGATGTCTGCGATTTCCTTATAAGTTGCTTCCGAAATTAAAATCTGTCCGCCTACAGTATAGGATTCAATCCGCGCTGTGAGATTCACATGATTACCAACTACAGCATATTTAGCGCGAGATTGAGAACCGATATTACCAGCCACGACTTCACCTGTATTAATACCGATTCCCATAGCGATTTCAGGAAGTTGCTGTTGAGTGAGTTTCTCATTCACCGATCGCATCGCTAATTGCATAGCGATCGCACTAGCCACAGCCCGCGCCGCATCATCTTCACGATAGATCGGCGCACCAAATAGCACCAAAATCGCATCACCAATAAATTCATCAATCGTTCCTTGATAAGTCGCGATCGCATCGGTCATTGTGCCAAGAAAAACATTGAGGATTTCCACAACTTTTTCGGGCGGCATCTTTTCGGAAATAGTGGAAAAGCCGCGCAGGTCACACATAAGGATTGTAACTTTGCGACGATCGCCTCCTAGCTTCAGCCCCTCAGGTGTTTCCAATAAACTCTTAACTACAGCATCGGTCAAATAGCGACTAAAGTAAGTCCGAATTTGCGCCGCCGTAATTGCTAGATAACTAGTGACAATCACGCCGCTCCCAAAAAATGCGATCGCAGCAGGGACAAATGGCAGCCACCAGCCATAGGTTAACGCGATAAAGCAAGATGCAAATAGACTTCCCGCTAACACTAATATGCTTAGCGATCGCATTACTAGTAACTGAATTTTTTTTTCCTTGGCGTTGACATTGCGCCATTGCCAAATTAAGGTCGAGCCAGCCATAGCCCAGCCAAAAATCCATAGCCATTCCCAATACTCTTCCCATGACTGAATCGTTGCCCTGTTATCAAGAGCGCTGCTCAGGATATGGCTCACAATCTGAGCATGAACCTCCACTCCTGATGTCAAAATTCGCGTACTGCCAAGTCCACCATCAAGAGGAGTGAAGAACCAATCACGAAGACTTACAGCGGTGACACCTATCATCACGATGCGATCGCGAAGTAAATCTGGCGCAATCTTTCCTTGCAGTACATCCGCCATTCTTACAGTCTGAAAACCTTGCAGCGATCGACGGTAGTTAATTATAAATTGATGTCCACCCACATCAATTCGATTATAACCTCCATCATTAGCACGTAACTTTGGAGGCTTTAGAGCTTGATCAATTTGCTCAATGGGAACAGTTTTTTCCTCATCTAGATAGAGTAAGGCTAACTGCAAGCCAAAACTAAGCCCTACTTTGCCATCAGGTAAACTCAAGGATAGTAATCCACGACGAAGACGACCATCTCCATCATGGACAAGATTTACTGCGCCAATTTGTTCGAGTTCAGCAAGTGCAGGAGGCGGTTTAATGTCTGAAACTGAAAAATTTGATGTAACTAAATCAGGTGTTTTATAGGCTCCTATCAAATTAGGAGTGGTTTTAAATAGCTTTGCTAATTGTGGATAGCTGGCACTATCGGTCTTGTCACGGGCAAGATCTAATCCGATCGCACGCGGTTTTTGTTGTCGGACTTTATCTAACAACTTAGTCAACAAAGCATCATCAATCGGCCATTGGTATTGGCGGATATCGGCTTCATCAATGCCAATCATCACGATCCGACGATCTGCAGGTTCAGGCGATCGCCATCGAAAAAACTGATCGAGCATGGCTAATTCGAGCGATTCAATCGACCCAACTAACCGCAACCCGATCACCAATAGGGAAATTGTCGGCGCAGCGATCGCAATCCCGCGCCATTTCCAGAAGCTGTTTTTCAATCGAGATCTAATCGCCATTTCCAAGTAAATATTTGAGTGGTTCTAAACAGTAAAGAATGGGCAGTGCTTCGTGCCGCCCATTCTTACTATGACTAATAACCATAGTTCTGTTTAGGTGGTGAAGTACGCTCAGAACTAGTCACACTCCCTACTGTACCCTTCAAAAATGAATATGGGAGAACCCGATCCAGCTGAGCAGACTTCAGCAAAGCATTCCATTCGCTGACAATTTCAGGTTTTTTGTCAACACCTTGTTGTGCTTCAGCCAAAGTTTGCACAGTCTCAAACCAGAGCCCCTCTTGAGCAAATAAGGCTGCGCGATCTATAGGCAGTAAAGCTTGTTTGAGCTGCTCAACTAATTTCTGACTTGGCAAAATTCGTCTCACAGAACCGCTCACCATCTCAAATTCAATTGAATTTCCAATCGTAAACTCCCATATATAGTTCTTTTCAGATTTTAAGATTGGTGCATTATCGGGCATCTTAAGCGCAAGAATACCCGCCTTATTTTTGATCTTAAAGGATGTGCGGTAAACTCGTTTGCCCTTCTTCAATGAGCTATCAGACTCAAAAAGTCGAAAGTATGCAGTTCCTTCAATTTGTGGGATCAAGAAATAAAATGTTGGACGTTCTGCGATTGTCTGAGGGACTGGTGCAGTTTCTGCGGCTAAATCTGGCACTAGTCCAATTAGACAGACTAATTCAGTACAACCAGAACTGCGGAGAATCCCTGGGGTTGAAACTATAGGAGTACCAAGATTGCTAGGTGGGTTATAGCGGACTCTGCGGGACTGGGCTTGAGCTGAAGGTGTAAAAAGACTCAAAGACAAGGGCAAGGCTACTGTACTTACAGCTAAACAAGAGAAAGCCGATGCTATTAAAATCTTTTTTGATGCAAATTTGGGTAAAAACATGATGCGATCGCCTCTAGAAAAGTGATCTTTATGGGTATGGTGTGCAGTTTAGCTCACCACTATAATACCCACGAGATAGTTAGATACTAATAAAGAATGCATCTCTTATCAAAAAGTTGCTATAGACATTCGACTTAACTTTTGATAAGTACTTTGGCGCAGTTAAATATAAAACCCTCAAAAACTATACTGCCCGCTGCGCAGGCAGTACAGTTTTTGGTTCTGTTTTTTTAATTATGCTGAGGTACTTATCAAAAACAATTTTATTGAAAGTCTGCCGACGGCAGACTTTCAATAAAATTGTTTTTAGCGGTAAAGCATATTATGATAATTAGAAAAATTTATTAAAATTGTTGCGAAACTATGGATATCTTGTCATTGGGTTGGTTTGGTGTACTTGCCATGTTTACACTTTCGATCGGTTTTGTCGTCTGGGGACGCAACGGTCTATAAGAATTAAAAAAGGGGCGCGAAGCGCCCCTTTTTTAATTCTCACCTATTAATGTAAAGGCTGCCCAATTCAGTGGGTCAGGATACTTAGCTTTAGTGGCTAGCATGGCATGGCGGATAGCTTGCGCTTTGTTCGGCTCATTTTGGAATTTTTTGTAAAACTCGGTCATTAGCAATGCTGTTGGCTCATCAGGTACAGCCCATAGCGACACGACAACACTGGGCACTCCTGCACTAATTAGCGATCGCGATAGCCCTATCACACCATCGCCAGTTAATAAGCCTTGTCCAGTTTTGCAAGCACTTAGTACCACCATCTCCGCATTCAGTCGCATCGTCACAATTTCGCTAGCCGTCAAAAATCCATCATCTGATGAGCTAGGTGCAAGGGCGATCGCACCTGGGATCTCGCCTTTACGATATTCTTCTAATAATCCGTGGGTGGCGAGATGGACAAAACGAGCAGATTTCATCTTATTGACAACTTCTATTTTTGTGGCGCTGTCACCTGTCAAAAAAGTAGTATTCATCAAAGCTGCGATCGCTTGCGCTTCTTTTGCTGCGCCTAATAGAGTTGGCAACTGGATCGGTGGATTTCCTAAGCTGGGCATAGTGGGATTGCCAACAATGAGAACTTCCTGCAAATTAACTTTTTGGAGTTGTTGACGGATTTGGTGAGTAAAATCGAGAACTTGAATAGCGGGCGCAATTTGAACTGTATGCTTCTCAATTAGGAATTGATTTTTGGGATTAATCAGAGCCGCAAATGGAACTAGGAAAAGTAATCCTTGGGGCAAGAAAATTACTCTAGTATTGGTATCTTTAGGCAGTAAGTCTTGGATTGGCTGAATCAGGATTGCATGTAGTTGCTTTAGATCTGCATACTTATCTAATACTTCCTTAGGATCTAGAACAATTCCATTCGCATCATTAAATAAGCTGCGAATATCGGCAACCAGATCAACTATGGAAGTATTGGATTTTGTGAGATCAACTTCTCGAAATGCGATCGCACCCGAAGGCTGCACTACCCAAATATAGAGCTTGATAAATTCCCCCTTCAGCTTGCCCTGTGCGATAAAGCTAGGATCGGCGATCAGAGAGTATTCCACCATAACCGCATTCTGTTGTTGAGCAATACGGCGAATATCGGCAATACTTACAGATGCTAAAGATGGAATAGTAGCATCATTTTTCGGCTCTGCTTTTGGTGCAGAACTTGAGCTAATACGACGGGAGAGAAGTTCAGCAAAAGCACGGGCACGCCCTCTCTCGGCAATCTCTAAGGCTTCTTCAGGTTTGCCCTGAGCAACCATGATCAGTTGCAACAAATTAAAAGCATGAAGCTGCGTATCAAAAATCGAAACCTTATCGCCATCACTTAAGTTAGAACGCAAAGACTCCAATAAGTTCAGGCTCGTCAAAAACTTCTGCTCAGCTTCGGGATACTTTTGCGATCGCCAAAGTGTATAGCCCCAATTACCTAAAGTCATTGCTTCTAAGCGGCGATCGCCAATTTGCTTGGCTAGCTGCCAGCTTTGCTCTTGCAAAAATAAAGCTTTGTCGTATTCTTCCAAAAACACATAGGCTAAGCCCATACCACCGACTGCGGCTCCTTCAAGGCGAGGATTTTTAAGTTCCTTAGCAACGGTTAATGCTTGCTCGTAATAGGTGATCGCTTCTTTGTATTTACGCTGAACATGATAGTTAGAGCCGATATTATTCAGCGCATTTCCTTCCGCTTCTCGAAGCCCAATTTTTCTCGCGTTATCAAGACTTTGCTGATAATACTTGATTGCTTGGGGATATTCTTCTTGTGTACCTGCGATCGCACCTAAGCTATTTAGCAAAGAAACAATTCCATTTCCATTCCCGACCGCCTTGGCAATTTTAAGACTACGCTGAAAAAAACTCTCGGCTATACGGTAATTGCCAAGGTCATAGTGAATATTACCAAGACTAGCCAGAACCTGTCCTTCTCCTTGCTGATCGTTTAGTTCTTTTCTAATTGCTAATCCTTGGTTTTGCACTTCCAGAGCTTTGGCATAGTTCCCGACCACGCGATAGTTGTTACCCAAATTTCCGAGGGCATTAGCTTCAGTGCGGCGATCGCCTAGACTTTGCGCTAAAGCTAGTAATTGCTGTGAGTAAGCGATCGCTTTTTCGTATTTGCCTAGCATTTTTGATGCTTCGGCTAAGGTCTCAAGGACATTTATTGCGCCCTTACTATTTTTTTGCTGCTGATAGAGGTTTAGCGCTTGCTGCCAACTAGCGATCGCGAGCTCAAATTTTTGCGCTCGAAATTGTTGCAATCCTGTCTGGACAAGCTCGTCTGCGGTTGATCTCACATCTTGGGATGGGAGCGTCGGATTCTGAATCCCTGCTGCCAATACTGCGATCGGCGTTATCAGCAAAATCGCACTAGCGATCGCGGTTAGATAGATTTTATTTTTCATATATCAATCCTAAATAGTTTGTGAGGTTTCGCCACTTTGGGGCGAAACCTCACAAACTATTTAAACTATTCTTTGCATGGTGGCAAATTAGAGCGATTTGGATTTTGGGCAGTGCGAGTTACTGTCGCCGAAGGCAAAGAAGCCGTGAGATTCAGAATTGGTTTCTTTGTCCCAGTAGGTTCGCAGTCCTTAACTTCACCAGCATTTGCTTGCAAGTCAGCCGTCCGTGCAGATGCGATCGCATCGCTATTCAAGGTATTAGTAGCAGCTAAGGTGTTCGCCAGCCCATTACTAGAGCTAAAAGATTGGTCAGACAATAGAGTCAAAACTTGAGGTGGGATACTAGCAATTCCAATTCCAATTTGACCATCGACTCCACTGGTAGTCGGAGTTTTGCCAACTACAAAATTGGTGTCATTGAGAAGTCGGATATTGATCAAATTATTGCCTCCATTACCAGAAATAATGGGGGCTGCATTCCCAAATTGCAGAGAAACATTACCTTGAGAAGTTGCGTTTGCATTTGCGGCAAAAGTATAAAGACTGTACTTCGTATTTTGTACACCGCCATTGAAAGTGGGAGCGCCATTTATCGGAGTCCCCGTCACCCGAAACTGACCCGCAGTAATGTTAATGATGCTATCAGTTGTCATCGTAACTTGCCCAGTTCTTACGAACCCATTATTAACTAGTACAGCACCATTGGGTGCATTCAAATTTAGCGTGACCCCAGCCTGTGCAGGGGTGTTGCGAATTAAGAAGTTACCATTGATATTCACATTCCGATTCTGGGCAGTAAGTGTAAGCGTGGGGCTAACAGTTGAATCAAAGAGAAACGAAGAACTAAAGCCATTAGTGTCGATCGCGCTAGTATCGACATTAATATCGCGACCAGCAATAAAGCTCAAAGACTGAGTGTTTCCGCCATTAAAATCAAAACCAAAATTGGGGACATTGATGTTAATGTCATTCTTAGCTTGAAAAGTAATAGAAGTCGCTTGAGTATTGTTGAAATTTGTTGTGTTATCAAGGGTGATATCATTATTTGCTTGCAGGACAACATTGCCTACTACACCACGAAGATCGGAATCTTGAATGGTGATATCAGTTACAGCTTGAAAAGCAAACGGGATTGTTCCTGTTGCAATTTGGAGAGCAACACCTGCACTAGTTGCTCCATTGCTAATAGTAATGTTGTTTGGATCAAGCAAAAGAGTTCCCGCAAGCCCATTCAATGCTGTTGTATTCACTTTTCCCTGAAACAACAAGTTCTCTTTGCCCGACACTTCTACAAAGCCGCCATTACCAATAACTGAACCACCTTTTGCAGAGATGCTTCCTAAAAATGTGGTTGCTTGATCTGCCCAAGCAATCACTTTGCCACCGTTACCACTTTGGAGGGCATCAGCAAGAATTGTGGAATCTTTGCTAATAAACGTGTATTGAGCATTGGGAACTATCCCTTTTCCTTGTAAATCTCCACCAATCAACACAGTGCCGCCACCGATCGCACCCGAAGCATTCAGATTTGCAGAAACTAGACCAACGCGATCGCCTAAGACATTAATCTCGCCACCTTTAGTCGTAGTGCTAGACACATCGAGATTGCCAGAGATGATCGCCGTTCCCGCAGTATTTGGAATCGCTGTACTTGCAACAATCACATTGCCTGAAGCATCAACATTTAAACCCGTCATACCGCGAAGGTTTGCAGAGCCAGTCAGTAGAATTGGCAGATCCTTCGCCTGAACATTTGACTGCGCTAATTGATTTTGATCAGCGATCGGTAGTTGTAAACTTAGTAGACTTCCCGCAGGTGTGATTTTGACGTATTTTCCATCTGCTGATGCAGCGATCGTGATTTTGCCTGATGGAGTCGTGATTGTGCCAGTATTAATTACCAAACCACCCACAAGAGTAATGCTCTGTCCTTCTTTAGCTTTGAGATTACCAGCATTAACGATCGCAGCAGGTTGTTCACTAGTTGGCATCTCAGTAGAACTAGCAAAGCCAAAAGCTTGGGGAGTACCAGTTAACTTTTTGACATCATCAATCCCAGTATTTACTCCAAACCAACCATTTCCAACCTGTATTCCACTCGCAGTGGTCGCTGTAAACGCCGCAGGAACATTCAAACTGGAATTAGCACCGAAAATAATTCCCGCAGGATTTAATAAATAGAGATTAGAATTTCCACCCGTAACTTGAACTAATCCATTAATCACAGAAGCATTACCACCAGACACCCGCGCCAGAATATTCTGAATGCTGGGGTTGGACATAAAGTTAGCAATCTCTCCCTGAGTTAAGCCAAATTGCTGAAAACTGTGATAGAGGTTGGCGGCGGCTTGCGTGCCACCTGTGATATTTAATTGTTGCGCGTTCGTAACATCGGGAGCTACTTGGGTTCCTAAACTACCTACACCTTGAGTTGGCACAATTGACTGAGCAAATACTGCACTTCCCATAACAAAGGGTTGCATTAGTAGCAATGCGATCGCTGCTCGTCTAATTTGCGTAAAATTACTCTTGACAACTAAAGACATTGAGCTTCTCCTTTGTTATATGTTGAAATGAATATTATTTTGTAACTACTCTTAACTATTTTAACCGCTTTTAATTATTTTAATTGAGAGGATGCTTATACCAGATCTTAATCTTTCAAATCATAGAACTGTGAGCGCATGACAAAAAACTTTTATAACATTGAAACATCTGAGAAATGTTGTAAATCGTATTAACTTTTGTGTATTGAACACTAAGAAGTAAAAAAATATGCCCCAAATCTCCAATCTCAAGTTATTCTTTGATGAACTGTCGCTATCCAAAATTGATATTATTAGCATGAGCTTATTAAAACTAATTAGTCATCATCGCTCAAATCTTCTCGCTGTAAGCTTTATTCTCCTTGGCTCTGTAGAAATGGCAGCAGCAGAGAAGATTAATTCGGGCGTTTCCCTACCAACTCCATTTCCTGTAGTTTCTGCACCAATTGCTCAAGCGATCGCAGTAAAAAAAGTTGAAATTGTTGGTAGCACAATCTTAACTAGTGCTGAGATAGCCGCGATCGCGAAAACTATAGAAGGGCAACAAGCAAATCCTGAGCAGATCGAAAAATTAGCTCAATCAATTACGCAAATCTATGCTGATCGCGGATACATAACTTCACAAGCAATAGTCGATTCGCAGAAAACAGCTAATGGCATAGTTACGATTAAAGTTATTGAAGGTAAAGTCGAGAAAATTGAAATCCTCGGTTTAAAAAACACTAATCCTAATTATGTGCGATCGCGATTAGAATTAGGAACTGGTTCACCTCTTAACACTGCTAAGCTTGAAGATCAGTTGCGACTTTTACGTGCAGATCCCATATTTAGCGATATTGAAGCAAGTTTAAAATCAGGCAGTCAGCCCGATAGTAGTATTCTTGTCGTTACAGTTAAAGAAGCAAATCAGTTTGGTGGATTTGCCAGCATCGACAACTTCTCTCCTCCCGCCGTCGGTTCAGAACGCTTCGGCGGAGGATTATTCTTTCGAAATCTCTCTGGCAATGGCGACACATTGGCAGCTTCCTATTACGGAACAACGACGGGAGGCTCCAATCAATATGATCTCTCATACAATATTCCACTCAATTCCATGAATGGAACCTTGTCATTGCGATATTCTCCCAGCAACTATCGAATCACTCAAGCTCCATTTGACGTACTAAATATTCGCGGCAATAGTAATCTCTTCGACCTAAATTTTCGTCAGCCACTAATCAGGTCAAGTGTAGAAGAATTTGCTCTATCCATCGGTTATAGCTATCAAAGAGGACAGACATTTGCTTTTAATAATCTTGCTACACCCTTTGGGATTGGGCCAGAACCAGATGGGACAACCCGCACTAGTGTAATCAAGTTTGGTCAGGACTACACCTTACGCGATCTTGCTGGAGCTTGGTCATTGAGATCGCAGTTTAGTCTCGGTACAGGTTTATTCGGCTCCACCAACGTGGCGACACCGAGTGGCTCGTTTTTTAGCTGGCTAGGACAGATTCAGCGAGTCCAATCATTGGGAACTGATTCATTACTCATCGGCGCTTTAGATCTGCAACTATCTGCCGATCCGCTGTTATCTTCGCAGCAATTTACGATCGGTGGTGGTCAGTCTTTGCGAGGATTTCGCCAAAATGCCCGCACTGGAGATAATGGAATTCGCTTCTCCTTAGAAAATCGATTTGTGGCGCTCCGCAATGACTTGGGTGCTACATTGTTGCAAGTCATTCCATTTCTAGATGCTGGGGCAATCTGGAATCATCCCAATAACCCCAACACTTTACCTAGTCAAAACTTTTTAGCTGGCGGTGGACTTGGCTTGCTATTTACACCCTTAGAACGATTAAATATGCGTTTAGATTATGCAATTCCCTTTGTCAATCTCAGCGATCGCGGCTCTAACCTACAAGAATCCGCCTTTTATTTCAGCTTAGGTTACCAGTTCTAAAAACCAAGAGAATTTTTAAAAAGCCTGCTTTGCAAGCCTTTTAAAAATTCTTTTGGTTTTTACCTATAGCTTATGCTCCACTATTGGGGCGTATCAAAACAATCGGAGTCTGCTCAGCAGCATTCCCAGCAGGATTCATTAACAGAGCTTGATTGAGGAGTTTCTCAGATACTCCTGAAGTCGCGGCTAACACCTTCACACGTCGTAAATCGTTCACATCCACGATCGCAGCTTCTAGTCCTGTTCCTGCCTTAATTTCATCAACTACTGTTTGAGGATTTCTTGGTCCTAAGACAATAAATTGGTCATAAGGAGGCAGAGTCCCCGTCACATCATCAATCAGTCTTGCTTGTTCGCCAGCCAGCATATAAAACACCCCAGGCATTCGCAAAAAGGCTTTGGCTAAAGCACCGACAATAAATGCAAAAGCAACTCGCCACGCACCCGACTCATTAATCAGTGACTGTAATCCGCAAGCAGTGGCGAGACTAGAAGTGCTTTTAAAGTAATAGCAAAGACGCTTAGCTAACCACTTAGGCTTAATGTCACTGGGGTGATAGAAATTGCCTTGCATAATTGCGATCGGAGTCTCAGCGATCGTCACAATATCACCTGCTTGAGCATGGCTCATCACATATCGTTGCATCACCTCGACTGGATTATCTCCTGCCGACAAAATATGTGTGCGGATGGGCAATACATCTGCATCAGGTGTGGGTCGCCAACGCTCTCTTTGATTTGCATCAGGAAACTGTAAGGGAATAATGCAATGCTTGACTTTTTCTTCTCGTCCTCCTGGCCCGTAGATAGTGTAATGAACTCGTACCCATACAGTCTTCAGTTCTTCTAAGTTTTTGCCACTCAGGTCAATCTGAATCTCAATACCTGTGCTGTGATCGGGAGTAACAATATATGACTCCCAATAGCTATCGTTGCGACTAGCAGAATTTGGATGGCGCGATCGCAACTCGACCTTGCTATTGATGCCATCCAGA
>JANNDZ010000419.1:0-1761 GCA_031378395.1 Pseudanabaena sp. OTE_75_metabat_487_sub | reverse complement strand
AATAAAATCAAAGAATGCAAATTGCCCGCTTAGCGGGCAATTTGCATTCTTTGATTTTATTTTGCCTAGCTACTTAATTCAGCAAATTTATCAGTAAAAATATCTACTTCTATGTTGGGATCATTACGCAAGTTTAACGATCGCTTCACTCGACCTAGGTATAGCGGCTTAGATACGCCTTCGCGAGGATGCACTACTGTGCGGGCATAAATTGTCAGTTGCGATTCGCCTTGAGCATTACGACCAGACGAAAATAGATTACTACTAGCTTGTTTTAAAGTTGCCTCAAGTTGTTCAGGCGTAATTGTCGGAGCGACAGCGATCGTGGCATTTGGACCGAAGCGATCGTAAACAAGCTTAAATGGGACAGCTCCTTCAATGGATGAGCGCGTAATTGGCTCAAAGCTAAGGGAAAAAAGCCCGACAACCAAAACAACCGAAAACAAGGTTGCGCCAACCATTCGATAGCGCCAACTCCACTTAAATGTTACGGCTAGCCCTGTAATTAAGGCACAGACCAATACAAATATGCCCATTGCTTGTGCGAGTTGACCAAATAAAGCAGGCGTTAGCGACATAAATTAATTTATTGTGAATTATTAAATAACTACTTAAATCATTTTATAGTGCTTGCACGGCAATTCTCGTTATAAAAATTGATTTTGATATTTTTAGCACTATTGGCAATGAAAAACCCAAAATCGATTTCATAATTAAAATTACAGCCTTTTGCTTAAAAAAGGAATACAAATAACTTTGGCAAGGCTTGCTTGGCAAGTTTTTCTAAGGTTATATATTTAATTTAAATTTAAGAAAAGCACTAAAAATTGAATGAACTTATTTAATAAGAATTATGTCAAGAATGTGATGCTGTTACTAGCGATCGCAATCGCGGCAACATTGCTAATATCGACACCCGTCCTAGCCGCAGTCGTCCCTCCACATTGGAGTTATGGAGGCACAGAAAATCCAACTCAATGGGGGAAACTCAGTGACGATTTTGTCCTTTGTGAATTAGGTAGAGATCAATCCCCGATCAATATCAAAAATACCGTAGAAGATAGTTCCGCAAAAATTGATTTTGATTACAAACCCTCTCCTTTAGTAGTAGTCAATAATGGTCATACGATTCAAGTGAACTATGCTCAAGGTAGTACGGTTACGATCAATAGCAAAAAATATGCATTGCTTCAGTTTCATTTTCATACTCCAAGTGAACATAATATTAATGACAATGCTTCGGCAATGGAACTCCATCTAGTCCATCGCAATGAAGCTGGACAACTTGCTGTAGTCGGAGTTATGCTCAATCAAGGACTCGCAAATCCCTTAATTGCTGAAATTTGGAAGCAGATTCCTGCTGTTGGAGAAACAATTACAGTTAGCGATCGCTTGATTAACGCATCTAATTTATTACCTAGTAAAAAATCTTACTTTAGCTATATGGGTTCTCTCACGACCCCGCCATGCAGTGAAGGAGTTAACTGGAACCTTTTTGTAGAGCCAATTACTGTTTCTAAAGAACAAGTCGAAACATTTTCTAAAATTTATCAAGTTGATGCGCGTCCCCTTCAACCTATCAATGGGAGAACTGTGCAATTACATCGTTAGGGTGGTGCGATTTAATTTTATGTGGCGCGGCTTCGCCGCGCCACAGAAAAATTGGTTCCAAAAAGCAGAAGAAGCGGCACAGTGTGCCGCTTCGTGTGCTTTTTGGGGTTGGTTCGAGGTTATTGAAGCTTGGTTATTTTGAAGTCTCGA
>JANNDZ010000418.1:0-10064 GCA_031378395.1 Pseudanabaena sp. OTE_75_metabat_487_sub | reverse complement strand
AAACACCAAAATCGGTTTCATAATGAGCATTGCTGTAGATGTGCGAGCTTTGTCGGCACATCTACTTTTTAGGTTTTTACCAATTCGTGATATATGTCGTTTGTCTAAATTTTGATTTTTATGGAATACTGGCAAGCTTTTGTTTTAGGGATCGTGCAAGGATTAACTGAATTTCTGCCGATTAGCAGCTCGGCACATCTTAAGGTTGCCCATAAGTTTTTTGGTCAGGCTGAAGGTTTATCGTTTGATGCGGTGATTCAGCTTGGCAGTATTGTGGCGGTAGTTAGCTATTTCTGGAAAGATCTTCACAATATCACTCTCGGCACGATCGCTGCGGTGCAGAAGAAGCAGTACAAATCACACGATTTCAAGCTGGCTGTAGCGATCGCGTTAGGGACAATCCCTGTATTGTTTGGCGGATTGTTAATTAAAATCTTTGTAAAAAATTATGATCAGTCCCCTTTGCGAAGTCTGACCGCGATCGCGATCGCCTCGATCGTGATGTCAAGCCTACTAGCTTTAGCCGAAATTTTCGGACAAGGTGGTCAACAAGAAAAGCGCCATTTCAAAAGCGTGCGCGTAATTGATGGAATTTTAATGGGGTTAGCGCAGGCTCTTGCGCTGATCCCAGGGGCTTCGAGATCTGGTTCGACTCTAACCGCAGGCTTATTCCTCGGTTTAGATCGGGTGGCGGCAACAAGATTTTCTTTTTTGTTAGGCATTCCCGCGATTACGATCTCAGGCTTAGTCGAGCTAATTGGTATTGTCAAAACAGGTTTTGGTGATATTGGAGCTGTTCAGCTAGCGATCGGGCTATTATCATCGATAGTTTTTTCGTATTTAGCGATCGCATGGCTGCTGAAATTCTTTCAAACTCACACAACTTGGGTATTTGTCGGCTATCGCTTAATTTTCGGAGCTTTATTACTTACAAGTGTTAGCTTGAGCTGGCTCAAATAGACGGCTACATTGGTTCAAGGCGAATAAGCTGCCCTGCTTGTTCATCCGTAAGAATATAAATAAATCCATCTCTTCCTTGACGCACATCTCTTACTCTCTGACCAACAGGAATAGTTTCTATAACTGTTGTTTTATTGCCTTCTATTTTGATGCGAACAACTGATTTGGATACTAGTCCGCCTGCAAACAAATTGCCTTGCCAATCTCGAAAGATATTGCCCCGATATAGCAGTAAGCCAGATGGGGCGATCGCAGGAGTCCACACCAATTTAGGATCGACCATATTGGGGCGAGACACTTCGTTAGAAATTTTACCTCCTGTATACTCTTGGCTAAAGGTTACAACTGGCCAGCCATAGTTCTTACCTGCTTCGATAAGGTTTAGTTCATCACCACCTCTTGAACCATGCTCAGTTGACCATACTTGCTTGGATATGGGATCGGCAAATAGCCCTTGAATATTGCGATGTCCATAACTCCAAATCGTGGGATTAGCACTAGCCGTTTTTACAAAGGGATTATCAGAGGGAATAGAGCCGTCATCTTTGAGCCGTAAGACTTTGCCAAGCTGACTATCTAGTTTTTGGGCTTGATTGCGAATCAATTCATTATTTAGTTGTAATGGAGGATTGCCGCCATCACCGATCGCGATCAGCATTGTGTAATCAGGTAGCCAAACAATCCGCGAACCAAAGTGTTGATTCCCTGATTTGGATGGTTTCACCTCAAAAATAACTTGTGGTTCCACCAGAGCTTTACCATCAAATTTCGCCCTCAAAATACTGGTGTGATTAGATTGAAAATTGCCACTGGAGTATGTGAGATAAACCCAATTATTTTGAGCAAAACGTGGATGGAGTGAGACATCCATCAAACCTGCTTGTCCAGATATAAATAAATTGGGAATTTCGGTGATCGCAATTTGCTCTAGCGATCCATTGCGCAAGATTTTGACTCGCCCCCCTCGCTCGGTAATTAGAATCGCACCATCGGGCAACCAGACCATTCCCCAAGGTCTTTCTAAATCTTTGGCAACTGTAACTTGTTTGAACCTGTTCGGAATAATTTCTTGATTAGTCTCGATCGCTGAAGCTGAGGGCTGAGAAACTATTGATGGATTTAGGTTTGGTTCTGGGACAGTACAACTAGCTATAGTCAGAGTGATCGCGCTAATTACAAGACTGAACGAATGGCGTAAATTCTTCATCACTTCTAGTTGTTAATTTATAAATGATTATTTTGCATGGCGATCGCTTGTTTGCGATCGCTTACTTCTAATTTATGCAAAATCGTATGAATATGCACCCGCACTGTCCCTGATGAGATGTAAAGCAGATCGGCAATCTCTTGATTGGTTTTCTGCTTAGACATCAAAAGGAGAATTTCTTTTTCGCGTCGCGTCAAAGTATCAACTTTTGACCCAGATAAATTCTCAGGTGTAATTTCGGAAGATTGATTTTGAAAAATATTATGGATTTCGGCAGTAGCTGTGGCATCCCACCAAGATGCTCCTGCGATCACCGATCGCATGGCAAGAATTAAGGTTTCGGCAGCAACCCCTTTGAGGCAATAGCCCTGTGCGCCTGCGGTAACTAAACGCGAGATTAGCGATCGCTCATAGCGTGAAGTGAGTACTAAAATCGGTAAGTTCGGATGATTGAGCTTGAGTTGGCGACAGGTTTCTAGTCCACCAAGCCCTGGCAAACCGATATCAAGCAGGACAAGATCAAAGGGTTGCTGTTTGGCAAGATCGATCGCAGTTTCCCCATCGTTAGCCTCTGCTAAAACCGCGATTTTGGTTTCCTGTTGCAAACGCACTTGTAACCCAAGGCGAAACAGTTCATCGTCTTCAACTAAAAGGATTTTAAGGTGATCTAAGGTCATTTTTTTAGTTTGTATTCCTGCTCTCTTCCCAGTGCATAATTAGTGGTGTGCGGCAAAGCCGCACACTTAGCTATTGTGATGAATAGGGCAAAGCTGGTAAACGAAAGCCGAATATTGCGCCATGCGGAATACGATTCTCTGCCCAAATTGTACCGCCATGCGCTTCGATAATTTGGCGGGTTAGATATAAACCCAGTCCAGAACCAGTAGCTAAGCGATCGCTTTGTCCTTGATAAAACCGATCAAATAAGTATGGCTTTTCATCAATCTTAATACCTGAGCCAACATCGAGTACTTGCACAACCTGATATGAAGATTGGATTTCTAGCACAACTTCTACTTTTGCGCCTCGTGGAGAATGATTAATTGCATTGGTTAGTAAATTTGTAAAAACTCGCCGCAATTGGAAAGCATCACCATTCACCCACAGGAATTTGCGAAAGTCCGACTCTCCATAATGCAGATTCAGATAAACGCTACGGCTTGTAGATAGTCTCAAAAGTGAGGTTGCTACATCTTCCGCTAATATTGCGAGATTAATTGGCTCTAATTGCAATTGCAAACCTTCCGTTTCATTGCGATAGACATCAAGAAGGGTTTCCACTAATCGCAAACTATTCTGATGACTACGGATCATCGTGGCAACTACAGTTTTTTGTTTGGCATGAATAGTCCCAAACTGTTCGCGGTCAAAGGCTTGAAGTGTTTCGATCGCACCAAGTAACGGAGTTCGCAAATCATGGGTCAAAGTGGAAGCAAAGTCTTCGCGGACATGCATGATTTTTTCTTGGGATTGAAGTTGGGCCTGTTGCTGCACCAAAATTTGTTGTGTTTGCCGATCGCGATCGCTTAAGAAACTAGTTACAACTAAGGCAAAAATTGTGACCAGCCGATTCACAATCATCGAAATTTGCACTTCTCCTTGTTTAGGAATCCATATATTTAATAGGGTGAGAATTACGGCTACTAAGGTAAGTTGAAAAGTGCTACGGCGACCCAATTGCGAATTGGCGATGAGGATTGGGCTGATGTAGAGATAACCCATGACATATTCGGGAGGTGTGGAAAATTCCAAAATAATCACTAGCCCAAATAGTCCCACAATTATCCAAAATAAATGCGATCGCGAGGATGGTTCTAAATTTATCATCGGGTTATTTGTTCACTGCGACCACCTGTTGCCAATTAGTAACGATATCTTCTTTTTTGATTCCTGCTGCGATGAGTGTATTCACTAACCCTTCTTCAAAGTTATCTTCTTCGATGATGACTTGGCGATCGCTGTTATCTTTTTCGATGAGTCGCGCGTGAAATAGTACAAAGTCCATCCATTTTTGTTTGTCAAAGCCTGTGGCAAGAACAACGAATTGACCAGACTCAATATCACAAACTGGATAAAGCTTGATTGCCTGTAATCTTGGTTGATGAATGGTTGCGTCCTTTACAGTTTGCTTGAGAATTTCTGCATAATCTAGAAATTTAGACATTTCTCTCTCCTTGAAATAAGATTAGAAACCCTTCTTGGGTAAAGTGCTTATCGTGGGTCAAAATTTCCGTGATTTTGAGGCGATCCATGATGATCATTGACATACAGTCGGTGAGGCTATAGCCCTTGTCAAGACGATTGGCATAAAGATCTAGTCCTTCAATAAAGACTTCTCGTGTATGAGTTATAACTTGAATATTCTTATTCCTGAGAATTTCTCTAGTCCTTTGAGAAACGCCTAGGCGCATTTCTGAACCGAATTGGGCGTAGTAGTTAAGCAACTCATTAAGTACTGCATCAGAAGTTACGAGTTTTACTCCTTTTAGTTGCTGACTGAATCTGACAACTTGCTGATGCCATTGATCACGCTGATTACATAATGCAATCCAGTAAAAAGTATCGACAAAAATTTGTTTCATATTTATATCGATTGCTTGGGCGAACCGTACAGATAATGATCATGATTAGCCGCTCCATCGGTGGGTAAGAGATCAAGAACTTCTGGGGGGATGGATTGAGCAAAAGTTGTAAAACTTTCCCAAATGGGAATTTCTGTATCTATTTCTTGTGTGGATGAGTTAATTTGTGGTTCTAACAAATCTTTATCCTTAGAAATTGATAGTAAATTAAGTAATTCTTGGGCTGTGGTATCAAGGATACGGGCAAGGGTGAAAATAGACACTTGGGGCTGATTGTCTAGGGTAATAATGCCGCTGGGCTGTTCGCTTTGTAGCCATGCTAGAAAATAATCAGGGGTTGTGCCTAATACTTCGGCTGAGGTTTGCAAATCAAGGGTGAGTTTTGTCATAGCCATTGTGTGTATGCCAATAATTAAGTATTAAACAATTCTTGCTGTGAGACAACTACTCTTTCTTTTTCGGCGCGTTTGAAAGTGATGTCGCCGAGGCTGAGATCGAGATATTGAGGTTTCTTGGCTCCTGAAAGTAAGTCTTCAATGGTGAAAATTTGGACGCGGGGATAGTCTTTGCCATTGGCGGCGCGATAAAATCCTGCTTTGGTTGCTTCGGTGATCATCGCTTTGGTGGGTTCGGCTAGAGTGACAAAGAATCCGAGATCGGCTTTGTTGGTGGACATTGTACCAATGAGATCGCGAACCATTGCTACGTTCACATTGTCGCCGCCTTTGACTGAGACGATGATTTTGCGTTTGATGTCGCGTTTGTTTTCATCAAGATCGGAAATATAGCGCAAGCCATCAATGCCGCCATCTGCACCTTTCTTTTTGCCTTGATAGGGTGGTACTTTGACGAGGGAGCAAGCCCACCATTGAAATTGATATTTGTCACGTTTAGCGAGGTCTTGAGCGCTGGCAAAGTCTTTGGGTGTGCCGAATACTTCAAATTCAATTTTGGGAAATGCAGATATGAGGCGGATTTCGATTAGAGAAATAGCGAGGTGGGTGATATCAATGCCAATCCAGTTACGGTTTAGTTTTTGGGCGGCATGAAGGGCTGTGCCACATCCACAAAAAGGATCGAGAACGATATCGTCTTCATTAGAACTTGCTTGAAGGATTCTTTCTAACAGTGCTAGAGGTTTTTGCGTGGGATATCCTAAACGTTCTTTAGCATGAGTTCCAATTTGTTGAATATCATCCCAAACGTTTGTAACAATTGATCCCTCTTGTTCATTGAGATAGCGTTTTAATCGAGGTCTTTTTGTTGTATCAAAAGTTCCATCAGATAATTTTGGATAGTATATACGTCCTTCATCATGTAATTGCTGCATTGTATCTGTTTGGTAGCGCCAACCTTTATCAGGATATGGAAAACCTAACCAGTCATACATCATATTTGGTCTAGGATTAGGACTTGCCATATCTGCAAGTTGATAAAGACCTCTCCCATCATTATCATCATGCCGATAAAACTTAGTTATGTATTCTGGATTGTGTTCACCATATTGAGGTTTAAATTTGGCTTTATTCGATTTCACATAGTAAAGAATGATATCTGAAACATCACAAAACTTCTTTTTTGCGTCACTATGCGCTGACTGTCGTTTCCATGTAATCTCATTTCGATGATTTTCTATTCCAAAAATTTTATCAAGAATGACTTTCAGATAATGACTAGCCGTTGGATCGCAGTGTAAATAAAGACTTCCTGTAGGTTTAAGAACACGATGAAGCTCGACTAAACGAATTGCCATCATCACCAAATAAGCCGACAAATCGTTATGCCCCAACCCTCTCACCAACAAATCCAATAACTGCGCCAAATCCCCATTCACTTCATACAAAGCTTGCAAAGTCCGCGCCGACTCATCGCTCCAATGCCAAGTATCCTCAAAAGCCGTAATCTGCGCCTGTGGCGGAGCATCTCCCGACTTGCGACCACCAAAAATCACATTATAGTCAGCATTCGAGTTAAATGGCGGATCGAGATAAACCAAATCAACGCTCTCTGAGTTAATGCTCTCTCGCAAAACCTGTAAATTGTCCCCAAAATATAAGCGCTTCATTAAATTTTAATTAATTCTCATGTTTATGACTATAACTTGAAAAAGCTTAAAAATAAGAGTTGATGACAAGAATATTTTTTTAATTTAATGGCGATCGCAACACCACAAACTTGTCAGCAGACAAGAGGAGATTGCTAACTAAACACCTTCTAAACGCTGTCTAAACAGTTAAATCTTTACCAAGTTTAGAACCTAGACGAGGCTAAGGGCGGTAGTTCTAAACGCAAAGATATACCTTGTCAAGATAGAGAAATGGATCGATGATTTGATGGCTAGAAGTAATTTTTTGATGCTTCATCGGCAATTCATCGACATTAAGAGAAGAATCTCCACCATGATACAAGGATGGATTCAGATAGGAATAACGCTAGTGCTGATTGTGGCGATCGCGCCGATCTTTGGCGGTTACATCGCACGAGTGTTTTTAGGGCAAAAAACGTTGCTGGACAAGGCTTTAAGCCCAATTGAAAGACTGATTTTTAAGTTCAGTGGCATTCAGTCTCAAATGCAAATGACAGTTTGGCAATATATTCGTGCAGTTCTATATAGCAACTTTGCCATGGCGATATTGCTATTCCTGATGATCATCTTTCAGGGCATATTGCCACTAAACCCAACGGGAATGAGCGCTCCCAGTTGGGATACGGCGCTTCATACGACGATTTCGTTTATTACCAATACCAATCAACAGCACTATTCTGGTGATACTACCCTCAGTTACTTTACACAGATGTTGGGTTTAGGATTTCTGTTTTTCACCTCGGCAGCGACAGGTATTGCGGTAGCGATCGCATTTATTCGTGGCTTGACTGGGCGATCTCTGGGTAATTTCTATGGAGATTTAACACTTGCCATTACCAGAATTTTGTTGCCGATCAGCATTATTGGGGCAATAATATTTATCGCCGCAGGTGTACCTGAAACCTTGTCAGTGCCTGTGATTGTCCCGACTTTAGAAGATGGAAATATTAATCAGGCGATCGCGATCGGACCTGTGGCGCATTTCGAGATCATCAAGCAACTTGGTGAAAATGGTGGTGGCTTTTTTGGTTCTAATTCCGCCCATCCCTTTGAGAATCCCAATGGCTTCACAAATCTAATCCAGATTTTGACGATGATTTCCATACCTACAGCGCTAATCTTTACCTATGGAGAAATTGCCAATAGCCGTAAGCAAGCATGGCTAGTGTTTGGAATGGTGTTCATTCTTTATGTTGCCTTCATTATCATCGTCGGAATTGGTGAATATCAAGGTAATCCCCTTGTAAATGCATTGCTCGGTTCACAGAGTCCAAATCTAGAAGGTAAAGAAGTTCGATTTGGTTGGGCGCAATCTGCCTTATTTGCTGTGACTACGACAGGAACGATGACTGGCGCGGTTAATTCAATGCACGATTCGCTGATGCCCAGTGGTGGCTTTATCACTTTGTCAAATATGTTCCTGCAAATCATTTGGGGAGGACAGGGAACTGGAACTGCTTACTTGTTCTCCTATTCAATTTTGGCAGTATTTGTTACTGGTTTAATGGTCGGAAGAACTCCTGAGTTTCTTGGACGCAAGATCGAGAAGAATGAAGTAGTTTTGACTAGTTTCTTGATTTTATTAATTCATCCAATTTTTATTCTGATTCCCAGTGCGATCGCTTTAGCATTTCCCGATCAGCTAGCAGGAATTAGCAATGCAGGATTTCATGGACTCTCTCAAGTGGTTTATGAATATGCTTCGGCAGCAGCAAATAACGGTTCTGGCTTTGAAGGTTTAGCCGATAGCCAGCCATCGGCAACGGCTCTTTGGTGGAATCTCAGCACTTCCGTTAGTTTACTAGGCGGTCGTTATATTCCTTTAATAGCTCTGTTGCTGTTGGCTGATGGTATATCCCGTAAGCAACCTGTAGCAATGACGACAGGAACATTGCGTACCGATACGGTTCTTTTTACTAGCGTTACGGCTGGCGTGATTTTGATTATGGGTGCATTGACTTTCTTCCCTGTGTTGGCTCTCGGCTCTGTTGCTGAAGCTTTTTTGATTGCTAGAGGTGGCTAAATCTATGAATAAAACTTCATCTCATGTACCAAGCGGAACTCGCGAGTCTCGTAGACATACGCCTAAAGCATCGATGGCAGGACTCTATCCACGCGCCATTCGTGATGCCTTCCGTAAGCTGAATCCACGTATTGCCGTTCGTAACCCTGTCATGTTTATGGTCTGGGTCGGCACAATTGTCACTTTGCTTGTCACTATTGATCCAAATCTCTTTGGCAATGTCCAAGCTGACCCCAATCAACAGCGTATTCTTAATGGCTCGATTACCCTGATTCTCTTTTTGACAGTGGTATTTGCCAACTTCGCAGAGGCGATCGCAGAAGGACGTGGTAAAGCCCAAGCGGACTCATTACGAACCACGCGATCGGACACGATCGCTAGCAAGGTATTGCCTGATGGCTCTATTCAACCAATCAGTTCTACAGAATTGCGCCGTGGTGATTTAGTCAAGGTTAAGATTGGCGAAATGATTCCCGCTGATGGCGAAGTGATTGCAGGTTTAGCCTCAGTGGATGAATCAGCAATCACAGGGGAATCTGCTCCCGTCCTCAAACAGCCAGGCACAGATATCGCCAGTTCCGTCACAGGTGGTACTCGCGTGGTTTCCGATGAATTGACCATCAAAATCACGGCTGACCCTGGGCAAGGATTTATTGATCGCATGATAGCTCTTGTCGAAGGAGCAGAACGCACGAAAACCCCTAATGAAATTGCTTTGACAGTACTGCTAACAGTGCTTACACAGGTATTTCTAATTGTGGTCGCAACCATCACGCCGATCGCCAATTATGTGAATACACCCACGACGATCGCGATCTTAGTTTCTCTATTGGTTGCTCTAATTCCCACCACGATAGGCGGTTTATTAAGTGCGATCGGTATTGCAGGTATGGATCGCGTCGCGCAATTTAATGTTATTGCTACATCGGGTCGAGCAGTCGAAGCTTGCGGAGATATTAATACCTTAGTACTTGATAAAACTGGAACGATTACGCTTGGCAACCGACTCGCTGATGAATTTATCCCAGTTAATGGACATTCGCTTTTAGAAGTAGCTACTGTGGCTCTCGCAGCAAGTATCTTTGATGAAACTCCAGAAGGTCGATCAATTGTTACACTAGCTGAACAATTAGGAGCGAGCACTGACTTTGATCGCACTCAAGCTAAGGGGCTTGATTTTTCAGCAAGGACTCGCATGAGTGGTAC
>JANNDZ010000409.1:0-2171 GCA_031378395.1 Pseudanabaena sp. OTE_75_metabat_487_sub | reverse complement strand
TTAAATTTCTAATCTTTAATGTTTTCAGCACCTGCGGCGCTGAAAACATTAAAGTTAGTTTTTATTCAGAAAATATTTCAACCAACCAAGTTTTGTGATGTAATATGATGGTCTCGCATAATAGCTATTTGGGGCGGACTCTTCAAATCCATGACTGCAAAGAAAGTACTGGTAATTTACGACAGCATCATGATCCGTAAAATGGTTAAAAGCATTTTAGCGGGCAAGTATGATGTCTTAGAAGCAAGTGATGGCAAATCAGGTTTAGATGCTGCTCGCCGAGCTTTTCCTGACCTAATTTTGCTTGATTTCGTGATGCCCAAATACAATGGCTATCAGACCTTACAGGCAATCCGTCGTGTTGAAGGATTACAAAAAGTTCCTGTAATCATGATTTCGGGACTCAAAGAGCAGGTAACTGAGCATGTACCTGAACCATTCACTGAATTTGATTTTCTCGAAAAGCCATTTGAAGCAGATGTATTAGTTGCTCGCATTCAAAACTTTTTGACCCCTGAGCCTGCTCAACAACCAGTTTCGGCAGCAACTGCTCGATCATCTGCACCTCCTGCGGCTAGACAGATGCCGCGTACTGAAGAGCCTACTCTACAAACGATCGTCAATCGCCTCACCGCGACTGAGACTTTGCTAGTACAGGGAATCGAGAACTTGATTCAGCGCGAAGTTGTGGCGCGGTTTAATGAGTTAAATACTCGGATTGATCATCAAGACAACGCGATCAAGACCTTGACTCAGCGCATGGAAAGAATTTCAGAACAAATTGAGCACCAAAATAAAGGTCTAATGGTAATTCTACGTGAGCTAAAATCCTTGCAAGGAAAATAAAAAAGGGGAGGCGCTTTGCGCCTCCCCTTTTTTATTTTCTTTAACGAGTCGCGATCGTTTCAATCTTAGAAGAATCTACAGCTACAACTGGCATATTTGCAGAAGAGTTAGCAATTGCAGCATTGTCATCTTCGCCATTGGGTGTACTTAGATAAAGCAAGACAAGTGGCAAAGCGCCAACAAAAATACCTAGCAATGCGGGAACATAAAATCCTGCATTAAAACTCAGGATCAGCGCAAACATGAAATTGCCTGCATACATAATTGTAGGGAAAATAATTTGCTGACGATTTAGGATTGGTTGATTATCTTTGCCCCAAATTAGAGAAGCAACGGTCATAAACAATGCGCCAGTTCCAAACCAACCAAAAAAGTTTTGGTATGGCATTCCATAAAATTCGCCTGCTTGATGCCATTCCCAGAAGGGATAAGGGGTTTGGCTCATGGCAGGATCAAGTACAAAGTCCCATGATGTCAGCATCAAAGCTCCAAGTGCGATCGCGGCAATTCGATAGCCCCAACCTGTACCGAAGCGCATCAAAGTTGCAGATACTAGGAAAGCTGAAAACCCCATATAGAACCATGACAAGGGAATTGTAAATGGAACTAAGTCGGCAATTTTGTAACCTAACCCACTCAGATAAGCATAAGCACCGAAAGGAAACCCTGTACTAGTTCCTAATAATTCGCTACTTACCGACAATCCGATCGCAGGAATACAAAAGGCAAGAGTACGCTTAAGCCCGATAGTTTGCTTACCGTAAAGAAATGCGGCGATCGCGCCAAAAATCATGTAGGATGCGCCGCCATTTTGCATTCCCCATGAAAAGACCTGCAAACCAGCCTCGGACAAGCTTTCAATAAACTCGGTATTTGGCAGCACGAAAATCAAGCCAAATAGACCAAACACCATTGAAACTAGGTGCATTCCTAAATTAATCCATTGTGCGGGGATCGCTCGCCTCATCACGCCATTTACTCCCAGAAATAGTTTAAATTTACTTGTTTACAACATTTTGCGATGAAATCGGAACCAAGATTTTTGTTGCAAGGTTATCAAGCAGTTGCCACAAAAATCTTGTGGCTCTCTTGTTCGCAAATCACTGTAAGTTTGAACTTAGCTTTAAGTAACTTAACAAAAGTATAAGCTAGCATACCATTCATTTTTGAGTTTGAGGTTTACAGTACTTAAACCTCAGCAATTCTCATTTTGAAACCGATTTTGGTGTTTCCAGCGCCTTTGGCGCTGGAAACAACAAAATCGGTTTTTGAAAGCTTGCCTACGGCAAGCTTTCAAAAACCGATTTTTATAATGAGAATTGCTG
>JANNDZ010000392.1:0-1856 GCA_031378395.1 Pseudanabaena sp. OTE_75_metabat_487_sub | reverse complement strand
CGTCTTTTCTATCAAACTTGTTTAAAAGTTGAGGTTTCAGCATGAGTACGACCGTCAGTATATTGGCAGAGATTCCTGAAGAATTACACGAAACCCTCAAAAACTACCTAGAGTCACATCCTGACTGGGATCAAGATCGCGTATTTGCCGCCGCTTTATCTTTATTCCTGTTGCAAAATGGTGGTAACGATCGCCACGGCTCATCTCATCATGCATCCCATAGTTATCGCAGCACTGCCAAAGTTTATCTAAACGCTTTATTTCAGCACTCAGTTTAAAAGCTACATCCGTCACAAGCGATTGATTTTTTTAGCACCTGCGGCACTGAAAAAACACAATCGCTACATAGACTTTCAAAGCTTGTACTGAGCTATAGGAGCTTAGTTGTACTAGACTAAAAATTGCTCAATTGAACCAAGCGCTCCAAGCTATGTCCCTCAAGCCATCCTCCGAAGCCAATCCCCCTATAGATGTCCTTGTCGTTGGGGCGGGAATATCAGGATTAACGATCGCTCACGAACTAGCGATCGCTAAGAAATATCGTGTCTTGGTTGCGGAAGCGCAGGATCGTGTGGGTGGGGCAATAACAAGCGCTAAAAATGACGAAGGTTATCAATGGGAAGAGGGCCCAAATAGTTTTCAGCCTGCCCCTGAACTATTACGTCTAGCCGTACAAGTAGGACTCAGGGATGAATTGGTGTTAGCCGATGGCAAATTACCCCGTTTCGTTTTTCTGAATGGCAAGTTAAACGCCTTACCTATGAATCCACCTAGTGCGATCGCCTCCAAGATTTTGACTTGGGGCGGCAAAATTCGTCTAGCTTTAGGTGCGATCGGCTTTGCCCGACCAGCCATGGCTGGAGAAGAATCAGTCGATCAATTCTTTTCCCGTCTATTAGGTAAACAAGCTGTTGAAAGATTAGTTGCACCATTTATATCAGGTGTATACGCAGGAGATCCAAAACAACTAAGTGCTAGTGCGGCTTTTTCTAAGATTTTTCGATTAGAAAATAACTATAATGGGCTGCTCGCTGGAGCAATTCTTTCTGCTAAAGAACGTAAAGCTCAGAAGCTTGCTGATCCGAATCTTCCCAAAGTTAAAACTGGTGAACTGGGATCATTTCGAGAAGGCATTGAGATGTTGCCTGAAGCGATCGCCACTAAGTTAAGAGAGCAAGGTGCTGCTGTCAAACAGCTATGGACTTTGCGATCGCTGGAAAAGCAAGGCGAAGTCTATATTTCTAAGTTTGATACACCAACGGGTGAAGAAACTATAACATCGCGATCGGTGGTTCTTACAACCCCCGCCTATGTCACCGCAAAACTACTGCAAGATTATCTGCCAGCCGCCAGTCAAGCCTTGAACGAGATTTTCTATCCTACTGTTGCCTGTGTAGTGCTTGCTTACCCTAAGAGCGAATTTGCCTATGATATGAAGGGCTTTGGGAACTTGATCCCACGAACTCAAGGAATCCGAACTCTAGGCACTATCTGGTCATCCAGCCTATTTGCTGGACGCGCCCCAGAAGGTTGGCAACTATTACTAAATTTTATCGGTGGAACGCTTGATCCCGCTCTAGCCAAACTTTCAGAATCAGAAATCATTGCCGCTGTACATCAAGATCTACAGAAAACAATTCTTCGTCCTGACACGAAAGCCCAGCCGAAGGCGATCGCTGTTCATCTATGGGATAAAGCGATCCCTCAATACGAAATTGGACATTTAGAGCGACTTGCCACTGTGGAAACAGAATTACAGAAATCTCAAGGACTTTATATCAGTGCCAATTTTATCGGCGGTGTGGCTCTAGGTGACTGCGTTAAGCGCAGTTTGCAAGAAGCCAACAAAATTGCTG
>JANNDZ010000224.1:0-7510 GCA_031378395.1 Pseudanabaena sp. OTE_75_metabat_487_sub | reverse complement strand
AGCGGACGACACATGCTTATTGGTTTGCGATTTTACATCTCTGCACAAACTGCTCGACTTTAGTTAAATCCTTGTCGCCTGCGGAGCGCTCCACCCCACTGGACACATCCAAACCCTTTGGGGCTACTAGCGCGATCGCATCGGCAACATTCTCAGGCGACAAGCCTCCCGCTAACCACCAGTCACAGTTTGGGCGAAAATTGCGCAACATTTGCCAATCAAGGGTTTTGCCAGTTCCTCCCGCCATATGCGGATCATAAGCATCAAGTAAAACCGCATCAACTGCATTACTAAAAAGATGTGCCTGCTCTAAACCTGCTTGATCTTTGACTCGTAATGCTTTAATTAGTCTAATTTTGGGGTTAGCAATGATTAGGTGCGATCGCAGTTGCTCACAAAATTCTGGAGATTCATCACCATGTAGTTGCACCGCGTTTAGTCCACCTAGCGCCACTGTTTCACAAATTTCAAGCATACTTGCATTAAGAAATACGCCAATCAAATCTAGCTCTGATAATCTGACAATCTCAGGCTGAGCAGAGAGTAGACTAGAGGTGATTTGCCCGATCGCAGTTGTACTGATATATCGTGGTGAAGAGGATACACAGATAAAGCCAAGCGCATCGACTCCCATTTGCGCGATCGCTTGTGCTTGATCGAGTTTCGTAAGGCCACAAATTTTGATATACATACACAAGAAATTAATTCCATGACAAACTCATCCTATCCAAAATTTATGCAGTCTCATCAACAACTAGATCAGAAATTTGGCAAGAAAATCGTGACAAAAATTTCCGCAGGCTCGGCAATGTTTATGGCGATCGCGATCGCTTGCTGCACTCCGACTCTTCCCGCCCGCGCTGCCCTCTTTGATGGGCCAGTTGATCGTCTGCCCTCGGTGCAGCGTGATTCACTTCGCAAAGGGCAAACAGTGGTCACAGGTAACAGCGGTAAATATGTAGCGCGAGTACTACTTACTGCCTCACCTGATGCGGTTTGGCGAGTTTTGACCGACTATGCCAATCTCTATAAGTTTATTCCCAATATGACTTCCAGCAGAATTGTCGAAAATCGCGGCAATCGTAAAGTGATTGAGCAAGTGGATTCGCGTCAAGTATTTTTAGTTTCAATTGTTTCGCGAACCAAACTTGCTATTCAAGAAACTGATCGCAAACAAATCGATTTTCGACTTATCGATGGCGATCTTGCCCAAATGGAAGGTTACTGGAAAATTGAACCCGTCTCCTCAGTACCGAAGCGTCCTGCCAATCAAATTCTGATTACTTACACTGTCAATGCCCAGCCAAAGAGTGGCACTCCTACTGATGCGTTCTATGGAATTTTCAAAGAAGCTTTAGGTGATACATTACAGGCGATTAAACGAGAAGTTGCAAATAGGAACTAATAAACAACAGTACTTCTGCTGCACCGTAGGGGCTATTCATGAATAGCCCCTACGGTAATTTCAAACAAGAGAGAACTTGCTATGCAAATTCTCTCTTGTGCTCAAATTCTCAAACTTAATAATTAACGACATGATCGAGCCGATTGGATACATATTAGGAACCAAAGATGCCACCCCACTTGAATTTTGGGTAGCGGTGAGTGATGGCAAAGTCCTTCGTCTCGATGATGTCGTACAAGTGAAAACCGATCGCCCTGACAAAAAAGGGATCGTTAACTTCTATGGAGTTGTCGATCATGTGCGAACCATCCATGAAGGAACGCAATTTGATACGGATACATTTCTGGTTACCAACGGCAGTATGCCCGTGAATGTCTCCTATGCAGCGCATATCCAAGTCACCCGCATCGAGCCTGAAGAATATTTACCACCACAACCGAGCGATGCTGTCTATTTAGCTGAAGATGAGAATCTCAGATTTGCGTTGAATTTCGATGGTATGGAGCAGCGCATCTCTGCTGGCATCATGCGAAATGGAAGTCCCGCCTATTTAAACTATGAATTTATCGACGGCACAAAGGGCGCTCATGTGAACATTTCGGGGATTTCGGGGGTAGCTACGAAGACTTCTTTTGCTTTGTTTTTACTGCATTCCATTTTTAATTCGGCTGCTTTGGGCGCGAAAAGAGCGAATACTAAGGCGCTGATTTTTAATGTTAAAGGAGAAGATTTATTTTTCTTAGACAAAGAAAATAATAAAATCCGTGAAGAAGATCGTAATACTTACCATGCCCTCGATCTACCTGTAGAACCATTTCGAGATGTGCGGTTTTGTGTTGCACCGAAGAAAAACACACAAGAGATAGAACCCCATCTCGATCAGCGTTCCGATAATATCTCAGCATATGTCTGGGGTATGCGCGAATTTTGTCGCGATCGCCTATTTCGATTTCTGTTTGCAGGAGACGATCTTGAGCGCGGCAACATTGGCTTTTTGGTAAGCATCGTCGAAGAACGTCTAACTAGATTAGCGATCGACAATGACAAATATGATAAGAAGATGGGATTTAGTCCTAGAGCCAGTCTGGACTTAGACGACACCTATGGCGAAGAAGACAAAGATAAAGTGGAAACATTTCGAGATTTGATTGAATTTCTCGAAGACAAGTTAGTGGAGAATCCTGATCAGAAATGGCTAGGACGCAATGCTCCTGCAACTGCGGAGGCTCTAACCCGCCGTTTATGGGGAATTGCTGATGAAATGGGACATCTCATTCGCGGCGATCTACCTGCGGAAGAATTACAAAAATACAAACTCGACCCCCTTGATGCAGAATATCAGCTAACGATCGCAGATATTAACAAGCTGGGCAGTAAAGCCCAAAAGTTTGTGGTGGGTGTCTTGCTCCAAAAACTCTTCATGGAAAAAGAAAAGCGCGGTCAATATCCCGTTATCTTTATCGTTCTTGATGAGTTAAATAAATACGCACCAAAGGAAGGTCGCAGTCCTATTAAGGATTTGCTAGTAGAAATCGCAGAACGAGGGCGATCGCTTGGCATTATCTTAATCGGCGCACAACAAACCGCCTCAGAGGTAGAGCGGCGCGTGGTCGGACAGGCGGCGGTGCGAGTAGTTGGTCGTCTGGATTCGGCTGAGGTAGAGCGTCCTGAATATAATTTCTTGACGGGTGCTTGTCGGAAGCGATCGCTATTATTGAAATCTGGCAGTATGTTTATCCATCAGCCCGAAGTTCCATCACCTTTACTGGTCGGATTTCCCTTCCCTGCCTATGCAACGAGGTTGCGAGAAGTTCAAATCAACGAGGTTGAAGAGAAAGTTCTAAAAAGTAAAGTGAAGCGACTTTAATTTTTAGCAAAAATCATATTTTTTGTCAAACAAAAAATTGCAGAAAATACACTGGGCATAAAGAGATCCTACATTCAGCAGGTAATCTGGGCAAAAAAATATTTGCCATGAGAATGTAGGCTGTAGGGGGCGAGTTTTGCTCATAAATCCTGCTTTTAGCACAGAATTATCAACTAAACCCGCCCCCACAATACCGTCCCAACATAATTCCGACCTGCGTTCAGGTCGTTATTCCTATTTTGGAAGCAGTACTTGGTATTAATGGAGCGAATTAATAGCAGCATTAAGAGTTTGGCTAGGGCGCATCGCTAGAATAGCTTTGTCAGGATCGGCGAAATAGTAGCCGCCGATATCTACAGCTTGACCTTGAGCAGCGCTTAATTCCTGAACAATTTGACTTTCTTTGTCCGTCAAGGTCTGTGCCAACTCTGCAAATTTTGACTTTAGCTCTAGGTTCTGACTCTGTTCTGCTAGAGCCTGTGCCCAGTAAAGCGCGATATAAAAATGACTGCCACGATTATCAATGCCACCGATCTTGCGAGAGGGCGATTTATCGTTATTGAGATAGAGACTGTTAGCTTGGTCTAGAGCTTCAGCCAAGATCTGCGCATTCTCATTGTCGGTTTTACGTGCGAGGTCTTCGAGTGTAACTGCGATCGCAAGAAATTCTCCGAGCGAGTCCCAACGCAAATGTCCTTCCTCCAGAAACTGCTGCACATGCTTAGGAGCCGAACCACCCGCACCCGTTTCAAACAGTCCACCACCAGCTAGCAATGGCACGATCGAGAGCATTTTGGCACTAGTACCGAGTTCGAGGATTGGGAATAAATCCGTGAGATAATCCCGCAATACGTTGCCAGTCACGGAAATCACATTTTTACCCGCTTTAATTTGTTCGCAAGTAAATTTCATCGCCGCCACAGGTGACATGATTTGCATATCTAGCCCTGCGGTGTCATGGTCTTGCAAATAAGTCTTGACCTTAGTAATCAGATTCGCATCATGGGCGCGATGTTCATCTAGCCAAAAAATCGTGGGATTACCCGTCGCTCTAGCGCGATTGACAGCGAGTTTGACCCAATCTTGGATCGGTAAGTCCTTAGTTTGGCACATCCGCCAGATGTCACCCTTAGCGACAGGATGCTCAATGAGGACAGCCCCTGTTTCATCACTAACGCGCACCACTCCGTCCACAGGAATCTCAAAAGTCTTATCGTGGGAGCCATATTCCTCAGCCTTCTGCGCCATCAAGCCCACATTGGCGACATTGCCCATCGTGGTGACATCAAAGGCTCCATTCTCTTGACAGAATTCGATACAGGCTTGATAAATCGTTGCATAACAGCGATCGGGAATCATTGCCTTGGTGTCATATGGCTTGCCGTCCGCGCCCCACATCTTGCCAGAAGTCCGAATTGTCGCCGCCATTGATGCGTCAATAATCACGTCGCTAGGAACGTGCAGATTAGTAATCCCCTTATCGGAGTTGACCATCGCTAAACGTGGTTGCTTCTCATAAACCGCTTCCAAATCTGTGGCGATCGCTTCTTTTTGCTCAGCTGGTAAAGATTGAATTTTGGCGTAAACATCACCCAATCCATTGTTAGGGTTAATTCCCAATTGTTCAAAAACATCCGCATATTTTGCAAATACATCTTGATAGTAGACCGTCACCGCATGACCAAATAGAATCGGGTCAGAGATCTTCATCATGGTTGCCTTAACATGGAGAGACAGCAAAATATCTTCTTCCTTAGCCTTGGCAATTTCCTGAGCATAAAACTTCCGCAAAGCCTTGACACTTATCACCGAAGCATCAATTACTTCGCCTTCTAATACAGGGGTTTTCTCTTTGAGAACTTGAGTGGAACCATCTGCTGTGATCAATTCAATCTTGACTACGTCAGCTTTGGGAATTACTACCGATTTCTCGCTACCGTAGAAATCGCCTTCAGTCATGTGGGCAACATGGGATTTGGAATCCTTTGACCATGCGCCAACGGAATGGGGATGCTTTTGGGCAAATTCTTTGACAGCTAAGGCGACACGGCGATCGCTATTGCCTTCACGCAATACAGGATTTACGGCACTGCCCAACACCTTAGAGTATTTAGCCTTAATCGCCTTCTCTTCTTCAGTTTGGGGTTCTTCAGGATAGTTGGGGATGTTGTAACCCTTGGCTTGTAACTCTGCGATCGCTGCCGTTAACTGCGGCAGAGAGGCGCTAATATTTGGGAGCTTGATGATGTAGGCACTGGGTGATTTGGCCAAGTCGCCTAGTTCGGAGAGGGCATCAGGTTGACGCTGTGATTCGGTTAAATATTCCGCAAAATTCGCAATAATCCGCCCAGCCAGAGAAATATCTTTGAGTTCAACCTCTATATCTGCGGCTCTCGTAAAAGCTTGGACTATGGGCAGTAGGGAATAGGTGGCTAGTGCTGGAGCTTCATCGGTAAAGGTATAGGTGATTTTTGAGGTTTGATTGCTCATAGCGATGGGGCGGATTTTTTGCGGATCTATTACAGCTTAGATGATACATGGCTTGGTTAATCTGATTCGTATCGGTTTTATCCAGAAAAGAGCCTTACCAAAAAGCCCAATTTCACTCTACCGAGGACAGCTATAAATTGCTTGGAGCGCTTATTCTAAAAAGCTCTAGCACTTCCATCTCATATTAGCTTATGTCTGCACTTGGCTAAAAACCGAGATAAGTCCATTTAAAGGAGAGCATCTCACTTTAGCGCCAAGTATAAATACTCATAACAAAAACCCAGTATTTCAGGTTTAAACAAAAAGGAAGTATCGTGAATTATATTTGTTTGTCATATATTGATATAGCCCTAAAGGACGGTTTTATATGTTTTTATCTCTAAAGTATAATTACTCAGCACCAAAGTGAGATTCTCCCCATTTAAAGTTTATGCTGCATATATTATTGTGAGGAAAGCTATCAAGATGTATATCAAGAGTTGACGGTCTATACAGAATTTGATTCGTATGCATCAAATTCTGTAAGTCGAAAAGATGTTTATTGAATTCTTCTTCCGCCCAATCAGTTTTCCAATCCATGAAAACTACAGGTAGACCATGATGAAGGTTATTGAAAAATACAAATGGATATTCATTAATAAAAAACAAAAGCCCAGTACAAAGTTCATTAATACCAAATAATGGAAATAGTTTAAATCCTTTCTGATGCCCATAACATTTATACCCATGTTGAAAACCATAAAGTCCACTCGGTCTCCCGAAGTTTTTCCCTTTATAGAGATACTCAAGGCAAGCCTCAGCATGATTAATATAGTTATTATCCACTTGATATAAATGATTAATTGTTGTTTTCATTAACCATTTTTCAAACTTATCACCATCAATTTCAAAATTAATGACACCATGATTGTTACGTTGCTCTTGTGACAAGCTCTCGTACTTATCTGGATAATTCATGGCATTTAATAATGCACATGCCTCTTCATCAAAAAGTGTTAGTTTGCTATTGTGAGACTCGCATAAGATTTTTGCTACCGCAGATGCCTTGGGGATAGGACGACCAGCAAATTTTACGCCACCATGAAATGTTAAATTGTCTGGCAACATGCAGTCAGATATATAATGCTCACGACTCATTTTCCCTCGACAATCGCCTAATGAAGCTGCATAACATTTTCTACTCATAATACTCAGTGATGTAGGTTGAATTAAACATCTAGCAAACTAGGCTTTATAACAATCCTATTTCATTTGTGAGAAAGGCAAGGGGTTTAAGCCCCTTGTTCTAGAATTTTGTTTCTCATGACTCCTTTAGAATTGCCATATAACGTAACTGCAATTAACTTTCATCTTACTATAATTAAGTTACTGGAGACTGCACTCTAATTCAAAAGAGTCGCTTCAACAATTCATCACCTAAAGGTTTATTGAAAGCGATCGCTGTTTGATTTTTGTGGAGTGGCGATCGTGATGTTGGTGTTGGGGGGGCGATCGCTGTTTGCTCTTTTGAAGAGACAATCGTGATTTTTTTGGGCTGAGGGGGCGATCGCTGTTTGATTTTTTGAGGAGCGATCGTGATTTTGGGTGTTGTTGGGGCGGGGCGATCGCTGACATCGATAGCTGCTCTGTTACTCGCAATTTATAGAGTTCGCTTCTTTCTATGGTGGTAAGATGCTTAAAGCTCATGAGGATTTCCTGATTGTTGTGATTATCATCAGATTATCCTTATGAGTCCCTTTATGCAAAGA
>JANNDZ010000287.1:0-2292 GCA_031378395.1 Pseudanabaena sp. OTE_75_metabat_487_sub | reverse complement strand
CAATATTAATTTCTTTAATTTTGGCAACATCACCTTCAATCACATTAAAGTTAAGATTAACCCGATTACGCTCGATAGGAGTAACCGTTGTGACTACTTCAGCGCCATATAAACTACGATTTATATATTGACGCTTAAGCTCTTGTTCAGCGCGATCAGCCAAAGCTTTATCGAACGCTCGTCCTTCAGATAGCCCGACCTCTTTCATCGCTTTACCCAAAGCTTCTTTATCAAACTCTTTAGCGCCTGTAAAGCTCACATCAGCCACTGTTGGGCGCTCTTCAACAATTACAACAAGTACATTGCCTTGAACATCAATGCGTACGTCTTTGAACAATCCTAGCGCAAATAGAGCACGTATTGCAGATGAGCCCTTGTCATCGTTGTATGTCTCGCCTACACGAAATGGCATCGAAGCAAAAATAGTTCCAGGTTCGACCCGCTGCAAACCCTCAATACGAATATCTTGAACAGTAAAGGGGTCTACTGCCCATGCGCTGGCCACAAAAGACAGAGCAGCCAAAGCTAAAGCTGAGCGACTAAGAGCAAAATTAACTTGTTTTTTCATAAACCAATTCATTACAAGCTGTGCAACTTAAAAATTGCATAACCCGTCCATTACACCTATCCAAAAATTCGAGTTACATCGTTAAACAATGCAATACCCATCATGAGCATTAGGACTGCCACGCCCCCCCGCTGGAATCTATCGAGCCAAGCCTCAGTCACAGCTTTACCCGTAATGGCCTCCCACAGATAATACATGAGGTGCCCACCATCTAATACTGGCAAAGGCAACAAATTAAGCACACCAAGGCTCACACTGATTAAGGCAAGAAATAATAAATACTGCACGACACCTAAACTTGCCGATTTGCCAGCAACATCTGCAATCGTAATAGGGCCACTTAAATTCTTAAGTGAGGCCTCCCCAATAAGCATTTCCCCCATCATACTTAGTGTTAAAGCAGATATTTCCCAAGTTTTAACAACTCCTCGCCACAAGCCATCTATCGGACCATATCGAACCTGAACCATACTAGGAGGCGCACCTACAAAAGCCCCCACTTGACCTACCCATGTACCGCGCTCCCGAACTGTTTGTGTTGTCACCTCAATAGCTAACACTTGACCAGCGCGTTGAATTTGCCAGATCTGTTTAATTGGCTTACTACCATCAACACTAGCACGAATTACCTCTCGCAACTGCGTACCGTCAGCGATCAAAACACCTGCAACGCTTAAAATTAAATCGTCTTTTTTAAGCCCTGATTGCTGTGCAGCACCACCAGTGACTAAGTCACCAAGCATTGGCAGCGACCAAGGTATCCCAATACCGATGTTTAGCAACATATTCGCATCTGCCTCGCGAACATCCATGCGACTGAGTGGCAAAGAAATATAGCGAGGGTCATTACCTGATGCGTCTTTAACAACAAGTAGTAAATCCGCTCCATCTAATGCCGCTTGCGTGGTTAGCCAGCGCAAATCTTGCATCGAGCGAATTTCCTGCGACTGGGCAGAACCTATCGAGGCCGACAGCACTTGATCGCCACTACGTAAACCAGACTTTGCAGCCAAGGAATTAGCAGAAGGAGTCGCCACGATAGCGCGAGGCTCTTGCACACCAATCCAGTTAACACCAGCATAAAGTAGTACAGCCAACAAAAAATTAGCCAATGGGCCAGCTAAGACGATAGCAGCTCTAGAGCTTAGCGGTTGTGTATTAAAAGCAAGATGTCTGATTTCAACTGGCACGGGTGCTTCGCGCTCATCGAGCATCTTTACATAACCACCTAATGGAAGAATAGCAATTACAAATTCTGTATCCTGCCCAGGCTCCTGCTTTTTAGGCCTCCAAATCAATAAAGGTTTACCCAAACCTATAGAAAATCTTAGTACCTTCACCCCACACGCTACTGCGACACGATAATGGCCATACTCATGAACTGCAATCAACAAGGCCAAAGCAACAACAAAAGCAATTATCGTCAACATACCTTAAGGCCCCAGTAATTTGATACAGCTTAATGCTAGCGAACGAGCCTCTTTATCTATCGCAAGCAAGCTCTCTACATCCCCGGGATTAGAAGGTGACAATCGATTTAAAGTTTCAACATTCACCGCATGTATTTGATCAAAGCGAATTATTCGATCTAAAAAAGCTTGAACGGCCATCTCGTTTGCTGCGTTTAGCACAGCTGTGGTTCCCTCAGGGGCCTGTATAGCATCCCATGCAAGCTGCAAACCCGGAAATCGTTGTGGATTAGGGCTTTCAAACGTCATCGCACC
>JANNDZ010000273.1:0-2092 GCA_031378395.1 Pseudanabaena sp. OTE_75_metabat_487_sub | reverse complement strand
AAATATTTCCCGCACAGAGTCAGTACCCCCTATCTTGAGGATGAATGGAGCAAGCATACCTACAGCAGCAAGCATAGTTGTTCGATCTAGATCGGCTCCTGCTTTGATCGTATCTTTCCAAGCTGGATATAGCAGATCCTGAATTGTGTCATCGGGAAGAAGTGGTGCGATCATGTTAAGAATCTGTAATCGGTTCCCAAATTTCTCTTCCAATCCTATATGTTCGTTCACTAGATTGTTCAGTTTGGATTGTTGGACATCATACAAATGCTTAAGGAGTGGTGCATAGCCTTCTTTGACTAACCTAGCGTATTTGTCTGTTGGGCAATTTTGAATGGAATCGATAATCGCTTGAAGGGGTTCGATTGCGATCTCAGGAGGGAAAGCTACTAAAATCCTGATGGTGTCAGCCCAATGAAAAGATTGAATTAGAGGTAGTATCTGCGGTAGCAGTTGCTTGGGTAGCTTAGGAGCGACCGACTCTAAAGTAATTGCTTGTATGCTCTTGTCTTGTACAGAGCTAAGTATCTCTAGTGCGCTTTCAAATTCTTTCTCCGCAAACAAATAAGTAGCGATCGCATGTCGGGTGCAATCAGCACCCCATCTTTTAACGTACTGGATCGTTTCGCGAATTTCACTCCGAGGTGGTTCTTGATTGATTGCTATCAATTTCAATGCGACTACAGCCAGCAAAAATGCTCGATTACTCTTGTCTATTATAGATCTGGCAATTTCTAACGCTTCGTCCAGCAAATTTTCTGGTAAATAGTAAGCTAATTTTGCTAATAATTTTACTTTGGAGTTCTCGTCGGATAGCCCTTTAGCAATAGCTAGTACCTCCTCTGGTAAGTTGGCAGACATTGCAGACACCAGTTGTTGCTCGGGTACAGAAAAATCCTGACCTTGAGACACTGACAGTCGCCTTAAAGTCATAGGTGAAGGTTGATTGAACGCAATTATTGTTCTCGACTCGTCTTCGTCGCTATCCAGTCCCCAAGCAACTTGAAGTGCTTCCTCAATCAGATCCTTTGGCAGATGTGGAGCTAGTTCGATCAGTACATTTGCTCGTTTTTCAGAATTCTGGATTGCCAAGAGTGATTGAAATACCTGACGAAGTTCAGTGTCGGTATCGGAAAGGTGGATTGCCAATTTTCCTAGCGTCTGAGCCTGTTCATCCGTATCGGCGATTAACATTGCTGCTAAAGGTTGCTGGATTAATGAGTTATTGGAGTCAGGTAAAGCGATCGCCAATGTCCCGATAACCTCAGCGTACCAATACGGATCTTTAATTGCTTTGACGATATCAAGTTCTTCTTGTCGTTCGGCTGGAGATAAGTATGGATATAGAACGACTAGGGCTTCTACCCTGCGATAAGGTGTCTGAATCGAACGGACAAGGCGCAGAGCATCGTTAAATTTGTCCAAGGTAATCAGACGTTTGACTAGTTCTACCCGACTGTCTTCAAACTGTTGATTTTGGGAATGATTGGAGCTAGCGATTGCGATCGCCTCGAACAACATCGGTTCAATCAGGTAAGGAACTAAGCTTTTTAGAGCCATTGCCTGCCAATACTCCACAGTAATTGTTTTGGTTTCGTTAAATGCTCGCTCTATTAGGGAATCTTGTTCTACTGGCGATCGCATGGGGATTTGCGCTGCTAAGATTGCTGGTTTACAACGTAGAGATGCCATATCGTAATGCTGGATCGCTGAATCCAATAGTTCTCCAGTTAAACGCGGCAACAGTGCCACTAGCACTTTTTCTTGCTGGAAGTCGTCCTCAATCCCCCAGATGGTTTCTAACGCTTCTGATAAGAGGAAGTCTGGTAGATCGGGGGCGATCTCCACGAGGGTATGGGGTTTTTCCCATTCAGGCTGAAGCTTTTGCATTTCTGCAAAGACTGCTCTTTGCATTTGCTGTTGCTCTATTTCTGTAAGGTAACGAGCAAACGTTATAGCGGTTTTCAAATGAGCATGAGCAAGGTAAAATGGAGAGAAAATGCAAACAGGAAAAGCATATTCACTGGATTTGAGAGAACGAGTAATCGCAGGTTATCAAAAAGGAAAAACCACGATGAAAGAAGTAGCAGAT
>JANNDZ010000212.1:0-6294 GCA_031378395.1 Pseudanabaena sp. OTE_75_metabat_487_sub | reverse complement strand
GTTAGAAACTGAAGGCACAATTACACAATCATCGCCATCTTTCCAGTTAGCAGGTGTAGCGACGCTGTAATTGTCGGTAAGTTGTAGCGAGTCAATTACGCGCAAGATCTCGTCAAAGTTACGACCTGTGCTAGCAGGATAGGTCAAGCTGAGACGAAGTTTCTTATTGGAGTCAATGATAAACACCGATCGCACGGTCAAGGTATTACCTGTTGCCGAGTTGGGGTGAATCATGTCATAAAGTTCGGAAACTTTTTTGTCTTCATCAGCAAGAATTGGGTAGTTCAGAGTTGCATTTTGAGTCTCTTCAATATCGCCAACCCAGCCTTTGTGAGACTCAACGCCATCAACGCTCAAGGCGATCGCCTTAATATTGCGCTTATCAAATTCTGGCTTGAGTTTAGCAACAGTGCCTAGTTCGGTGGTGCAAACTGGTGTGAAATCTTTGGGATGAGAAAATAGAATCGCCCATTTATCGCCGATCCAATCATGGAAATTAATTACGCCGTCGGTGGAGTCTTGAGTAAAATCGGGTACGGTATCGCCTAAACGCAGTGTCATAGTTTTAATTTGCTGTTTGAGTTCAGCCTTCTTTGTTACAAACCTAAGATACAAGAATACAGGAAAAACCGCTAGCCCTATAGGGCGGTATTCCCATCGCTTTACTGTAGATTATGACATTATCAAATAGAAAGTTGGGAAAAAGTTAACTAGAGTTAACGATTGACATTGTGCAATTTTTACCGCAGACTTAATAATTGCCAGTTAGAAACCAATTAATCTAGCTAACATCCAAATTGCGGAACTGGCGGAATTGGTAGACGCGCATGTTTCAGGTACATGTGTTGAAAGACTTGGGGGTTCAAGTCCCCCGTTCCGCATTAATCAATAAAAAAGGCTCGCAATGCGAGCCTTTTTTATTGCCGAAAGATGATCGCTTGATTGCCACCTTTTTGTAATTCGTAGGGAACTTGGATGATTTCCGAGCTAATTCCTTCTTTGGCTAATGTGCTAGATATTTCATCAATGTAGGGAGATCTCGCTTGGGCGAGAGTTAATAGTGGAAATATTCTCACTTCTTCAGCAATGCGGGCTAGCTCGCGGATTGAGTCTAAATGGAACTCAAAACTGAGATGCTCAGAATAGAGAAATAGAAAATGTGAACATAGCGCAAGTTGAAATTGCTTATCTTGAAAATCTAGTTTGGGTAATTCGGCATTAAGATATCTACCTGCGATTTTGCCGCGATCAAAATCTTCGAGAAATAGAGAAATCGCCTTTTCCCGATTGGCGCGTAAATCTTCAGGGGATCTGTGGTAGCTCCAGATCCAATTATTCGGTGTATTGCGAACCTGTTCGATAATGCTATCAACACAAGCATCAAAGCGACTCTTGATTTCTGCGCCCGTAAATTGATAAATCGGATCGATGGAAATGACGGTCAAACCTGCGGCGTTCATTTCGGCATTAAAGCTTGCTGGCCCATCACCAATGCCAATGATCGATTTATGGCGATCGCAATCTGACAGCGCAAACATCAATTCATATTCTTTTTGCGATCGACCAAACTGGACAATGCTATCTAAAATCATCATAAATTCGGAGCACTTTGCAATCCAACAAAAAACAATTAAAAAAAGCCTTGCTAAGCAAGGCTTTTTTATCATCACAAAATAAGAAGGCGCTTTGCGCCTTCTTATTTTTAAAGTGCTGCTGCTAGCTTCAAATCGCTAGTTTCTAAAATCTGTTGAAGCTCGTCAGCATCAACAGTTTCACGCTCAATCAAGTCATGAGCAATCTTATCGAGAACATGACGGTTATCAATCAGAAGTTGCTTGGCGCGGCGGTAAGCATCAGCTACCAAAATGCCAACTTCTTCATCAATAGTTGCAGCGGTTTCTTCGGAGAAGTCACGCTCAGCAGCAATGTCACGACCGAGGAACATGTTGCCATTGGAGCGACCTAGAGCAACTGGACCAAGCTTGTCGCTCATTCCAAAACGCATTACCATTTGACGAGCTGTTGAAGCAACTTGTTGAAGATCGCTAGATGCACCAGTGGTAACTTCTTCATCACCAAAGACGATTTCTTCAGCGATGCGACCACCGAGGGCAACTGCCATCTGGTTTTGCAAGTAAGCACGACTTTGCATTCTTTCTTCAGTAGGCAAGAACCATGTCAAACCACCAGCACGACCGCGAGGAATGATCGTCACCTTTTGGATTGCGTCATAGTCAGGCATCAATGCACCAACTAGAGCATGACCAGCTTCATGATAAGCAACTAATTCTTTACGCTTTTCGCTCATGACGCGATCTTTCTTCTCTGGTCCAACCAAGACGCGATCTACAGCATCATTGATTTCATCCATAGAGATTTCGGTCAAATTGCGGCGAGCAGCGAGAATCGCAGCTTCGTTCAACAAGTTAGAAAGGTCAGCACCAGTGAAACCTGGGGTGCGACGGGCAATCTTTTCGAGATCGACATCCTTGGATAAGGTCTTGCCGCGTGCATGGACTCCGAGAATTTCCAAACGACCTGCGAAATCTGGGCGATCGACCACAACTTGGCGATCGAAACGACCTGGACGTAATAACGCTGCATCAAGGACATCAGGACGGTTAGTTGCCGCGACGATGATGATGCCTGTGTTACCTTCAAAGCCATCCATTTCTGTCAGCAATTGGTTCAAGGTTTGCTCACGCTCATCATTGCCACCACCAAGCCCAGCACCACGCTGACGACCGACCGCATCAATTTCATCGATGAAGACGATACAAGGTGCATTTGCCTTAGCTTGCTCGAATAGGTCACGCACACGGGATGCGCCTACACCAACGAACATTTCCACAAATTCAGAACCAGAGATGCTAAAGAATGGTACGCCAGCTTCACCTGCAACCGCACGGGCTAGCAAGGTTTTACCAGTACCAGGGGGACCAACTAGCAATACGCCTTTAGGAATTTTTGCACCGACGGCAGTAAAGCGATCGGGATTTTTGAGGAAGTCAACGACTTCAGTAAGTTCAAATTTGGCTTGCTCAATACCAGCAACATCGGTAAATGTAACTTGGGTTTGAGGCTCCATTTGCACACGAGCGCGGGATTTACCAAAGTTCATGGCTTGGTTGCCAGGACCAGATTGAGCGCGACGTAGTAGGAAAAATAAACCGACTAATAGCAAAATTGGCAAAATTAAGCTGCTTAAGGTTTGCACTAAAGCCCCGTCAGTACGACGAGGAGCAACATCTAGCTCAATGTTATTGTCTCTAACAGTTTTAGTAAACTCAGGATCGTTAGGCAGATTTACCCGAACTTTTTTCTTACCTTCAGGACCACCAGGCACTGTCACTTCCGCAAAAGAGCGATCGGGACTGAGGGTAATTCTGGATACACCTGCGGGTTTCTTTCTGACTTCTTCGAGTAGCTTGGTATAGCGCCATTCGCCTTGTGTGGCGGGCTGACTATCGAGCAGGGTTGTTCCTAAGGTAATGACGACAATGCCAAGCAGTGCGTACAAACCAAAATTTTTCCACTTTTTATTATTATTGTCGTTTTTATTATTGCTTTTCACTACTACTGCTCCATCAATAGAGGTGTTCTTAGACGATTTTGCCAAGAACGAATGATTTAATTAACTAATCTTAACGCAAGCGGTCTAGGATCTGTCCAAGTCACCCCAGAATCCCTCTTTGGATCGATAATATGGCGATCGCATCTCAGCACGCCAAAAACTTTATCGCCCAATGAGCCGACGGAAATACTTTGGGATTTATTGTTTAATTTTTTTGTGTTCAAATCCAAACCAAGTTTTTTATTAATGTCCCTTTGCGATCCTTTCAAATTCGGAAAAACAAACTGACAAACAGCAAAATCAAGCTGCGAAAGGTTTGAGATAATTCGCCATCGGCACGACGGGGGGCGACATCTATTTCAATGTTATTTTCTGTAACAGTTCTGATGAAATTAGGGTCATTTTGTAGTTTTACGCGAACTTTTTTCTTGTCGTCAATTCCGCCAGAGATCGTTACCTCTGCAAAAGTGAGATCGCTGCTAATGCTGATTCTTGAGACACCTGCGGGTTTCTTTCTGACTTCTTCGAGTAGCTTGCTATAGCTCCATTCGCCTTGTGTAGCTGGCTGACTATTGACGGAACCTGTTCCTAAGGTAATCACGACAAGACCTAGCAGTGCGTACAAACCAAATTTGTTCCACTTTTTATGATTGCTCTTCACTACTACGGCTCCATCATATAGTTGTAGTTGTAGGGTGCTCTAACGAAGCGTAACGCACCATCAAAAGTTAATGTGCGTTACGCGATCGCTAAAGCACCCTAAATTAATCTAATTTTAGAGGAGAGTTGTGGCACAACTCTCCTCTGGGTATAAAAACAAAAATAGTTGAAAATATGCGTGTTGTCTTTTTTGGGACTCCCGATTTTGCGGTTCCTACCTTAACAAGATTATTGTCAGAGCCAGATTTTGAAGTGGTGGGTATCGTTTCGCAACCTGATACTAGGCGTGGTCGAGGCAATCAAGTTAGTCCGCCGCCAGTGAAAGCTGCCGCGATCGCAAAAAATCCTGACCTCAAAATTTGGCAGCCCGATCGCCTCAAAAAAGATAAAACTGTACTTGAAGCACTTGAGGCACTTGAGGCTGATGTATTTGTAGTAGTTGCCTATGGACAGATTCTCTCACAAAAAATACTGAATATGCCGAAGCATGGTTGCATTAATGTCCATGGTTCGCTTTTGCCAAAATATCGTGGTGCAGCTCCGATCCAATGGGCGATCGCTAATGGCGAAAAATTTACAGGGATTACGACCATGCAAATGGATGCGGGCATTGATACAGGCGCAATGTTACTCAAAGCAGAACTAGAAATCTTACCTGAAGACAATACAGATACTTTGAGTTTGAAATTAGCTGATTTAGGCGCAAATTTGCTAATTGATACTCTGCGGCGATTAGATACGATTACGCCTGAGGCTCAAGATGATGCTTTATCATGCTATTCGCCTATGATTGGGCGAGAGGATTGGGGACTTGACTGGAATCTAGAGGCGATCGCACTGCATAATCGTATTCGCGCTTTCTATCCCAATTGCTACACAGATTTTCGTGGACAAAGATTGAAAATTACCAAGGCAGAAGTTGTATCCGAAGTAGAGAGTCTTGATCTTGTGGGAAAAGTGATAGAGATGAGTAAGGGTAAAGGATTTGTAGTGCAGACTGGTAAAGGGCTATTGCTGATTAGAGAAGTACAACCTGCTGGCAAGAAATTGCAATCAGGATGGGATTTTGTCAATGGAGCAAGAATCGCGATCGGTGAATCTCTCCCATAAAAAAAGCCAAGAACTCAAGTTCTTGGCTAAAAGCTCAAGTCTGCTGAAGCAGACTAAAGAATTATTCTAATTAATCCGTTTCAACGGTTTTGGGCTTTTAGCCCGCACTTGATTGCAGGGATACAGCTTGAGTGTATGGTGGCAACTTTTTTATGGTTTCTTAGCTGGAGTATTACTAGGAGCTTGTGCTGGATTAGTGAATGGAGCCTTTTGTGGAGAAAGAGCAGCAAGACGCTTTACCTCATCTTTAAATTCAGCAGGAGCTAACTCCAAACCTTTATCAAACAGTTTCTTGGCTTCATCTTCCTTGCCTTGGATTTGTCTCAATTGTGCCTTGCCAACATAAGGACGGAAGTCTTTCGCGCTTTCTTTGATCATCTGATCATAGGTTGCGATCGCATCATCAATGCGGTTTTCTTGACGATAGACTTCGCCTAAAATCCAACGAACTGAACCAGTATCTACCGCATTGGCTTGGACTTTATTGGCTGTTTCCGCTGTCTTAAGCGTATCTTGGAGGATGCCGATCGCGGCTTCAGGGCGCTTATCGGTTAGCTCAATGCTAACAATACTTTGGATGGCGGGAATAAACCCTGGTTTGGTGGTCAAAATCTTGCGATACTCTGCTAGCGCATTTTTAGGATCTTTAAGCTCAATGTAAGTACGCGCTAAAGTCATCCGATATTCTGGCTGATCTGGAAAAGTATCAGCAAGGGTTTGTAACGGTTCAATAGTTTCTTTAGTTTTGCCAAGTTGGTTTCTGAGATTTACAAGACCAATCAGCGCAGTTTGATTTTTAGGATCGCTTTTTAGTACGGCTTCAAAACCCTCGATCTGAATCTTGATCCGATCTTGCTCTGAGGTGTTTTGGTTGGCATTATTAGCCTGTTGAGCGGGTGGGGCAAACAACCCGCCAATCAGAGGTGCGATCGATACGCCCAAAAACGAGA
>JANNDZ010000075.1:0-5558 GCA_031378395.1 Pseudanabaena sp. OTE_75_metabat_487_sub | reverse complement strand
AATAAATCCAAAAGCACTTTATGGGATATTTAATATATTTGGCATAAAGTGATAAAACTTACAGACACGCTCAAGACACTATTTCAAGAAACAGCAAAACAACTTAAAGGTAGTGAGCGTGTCTGTAAGTTTTATCACTTTATGCCAAATATATTAAATATCCCATAAAGTGCTTTTGGATTTATTTATTTCTTGCAAGTCCCTAACAGCAAGGTATGAGAACAAAGCTGATTTCTTTGTCGATAAACTTGCCCACGGCATTGGCACGATCGCAGCCGCTTTCTATCCTAAACCTGTCGTGGTAAGGATGTCTGATTTCAAGAGCAATGAATATGCTAATCTGCTCGGCGGTCGAGCCTTTGAACCTGTGGAAGAAAATCCGATGATCGGTTGGCGTGGTGCATCACGTTACTACGATCCGAAATATCGCGAAGCCTATGGCTTGGAATGCCAAGCCCTGAAGCGTGTCCGTGATGATATGGGCTTAACCAATGTGATTCCGATGATTCCTTTCTGTCGCACGCCTGAGGAAGGGCGCAAGGTAATTGCCGAGATGGCAAAGCATGGCTTGAAACGTGGAGAGAATGGTCTCGAAGTCTATGTGATGTGCGAAATCCCCAGTAATGTGATCTTGGCGGATGAGTTCGCGCAGGTATTCGATGGCTTCTCGATTGGCTCTAATGATCTCACGCAGTTGACGCTCGGCTTAGATCGGGACTCGTCTCTAGTCGCGCATATCTTCGATGAACGCAATGAAGCTGTGAAATCGATGATTCGTACGATCATTCAACGCGCCAAGGCAAATAATCGCAAAATTGGCATCTGTGGTCAAGCGCCCAGTGATTATCCAGAATTTGCGAAGTTCCTTGTCGAGCAAGGCATTGACTCTATCAGTCTCAACCCTGATTCTGTGCTAAAGACGATGCTGGCGATCGCATAATTATTGCTAAACCCCAAAAGATGAGAGGCAGCGCAAAGCGCCGCCTCTCATCTTTTGGGCAACAAAAAAGCCGTCACCAGTTGGTGACGGCTTTTTTATTGGCAAAATTACCAGCTAGATTTAACTACGCCTGGCAATAAGCCTTGGTGAGCCATCTCACGCAAAACGTTACGGCACAAGCCGAAATCTTTGTAATAGCCACGGGGTCTACCAGTTGCCCAGCAGCGATTGCGGTGGCGGGTAGGGTTGGCATTACGAGGAATTTGTTGGATTTCACGGTGGACAGCAACTTTTTGTTGTTGTGTCAGTTCAGGACTGGCAAACTTTTCTTTAAGTGCTTCGAGTTTAGCTGCATATTTTTCAGCTAATTTGGTGCGCTTTTTCTCGCGCTCGATCATGCTTTTCTTAGCCATTGCTGTTCTATCAGGTGATGTAGAGGTAAAAGTCTAAAAATTTAATACAATTCGCGACAGTTACCGATCATAACCTAAATAGCCAATTTATTGAGCATAATTTTTAATTTCATAATTTTTAGTCGATCGCCCTGACATGAGCCCGATCGCGATCAAATGATCGGGCAAATTTATGCAGCTTGTAAAACTGGAATTGCTTGAAACTTTTGGCGCTTGGGCAATGGTTCGCCTTTTTCTATGGCAGTTTCTACTAGCAGTTCAATCACTTCTTGAGCATTTTGAACTGCCTCTAAGTAAGTATTCCCATGTGTGCAAGGTTGCATCACATTCGTAAATTCGGGTAAAAAGACAACAAAGCAATTATCTTCATCAGACCATTGAATGAGAATTGTGTATTGCATAGTTTTTATTCCTCAGTATTTAGTTTTCTGATTTCTTCTAGGGCTTCATTGATCTGCTTTTCTAAGTAGGTTTTGGCATCACTCCCATCTTTACCTGAAATAACAATTTTTCTTAACAATTTAGGATGTGACCATTTGGAATGACTACCTTTAGCAGACTCACTGGTATATCCTGCCTTGAGTAGCATACTTTTTAGTTCTCGAATCTTTTTTGGCATAAAAGCTTATTTTTTAGTCTAGGAATATTTTAGGCGATCGCCATGACATGAGCCAGATCGCGATCGCAAAGTTTTTAGATGGTTTACTGATATTTCAACTATTTACTACTAGGCTGAATTACAGAAACATTCAGTCAGAAAATTTGTGAAATTAGCCTTGTTTGAGTATGAGTTAAGCTGTGGCTTTGATTGGACAGATCAAGAGCAAGAGGCGATCGCCTATTTGGGGACAGTAATCGGAGATTGCCCACTGGAAACTTTGCTCCACAATGGCAAACGGGAGCTAAAAGCGAAGCAATATGTGGGCGTGTTTCGTTTAGGCGATCGCACAGTACAAGTTTTACCAAAAATGTATCGTTCCACTGATCGGGAAAACCAAAATCAGGAAGCAGTGCGAAATTTGCTATACATACTGGAATATACCAACCAGTTAAGTGTCAAGCAGTATTCATTGGCTTCTCTATCACAGCAGGATTTAGATTGGTTTGAGATTTTGACAAGATTATTTGCGATTAATCTCTTGGAAGAGTGGCAAAGAGGCGCATTTCGGAATTATCAATCAGTGAGTGATACTTTGCCTGTGTTAAAGGGAAAATGGAACTTAACCGAACAGTTGCGCCGTCCTGAACGTAAGCATTTATTCTCGGTAACATTTGATGAGTTTACAGCAGACAATCAACTAAATCGGGTTTTGCGCTATGTGGTAGAGCGGCTATATCAGTTAACTCGCAATTTCCATAATCGGCAAATGTTGCATGAGTTGCAGCAATGGATGGAAGAGGTGACTTTGTTGCCAAAGGTAAATATTGAGGATTTGCGGCTAATCCCGATTACGCGCTTAAATCAACGTTTTGAACCGCTTTTAAATCTGGCGCGTTTGTTTTTAGAGAATGAAAGCATCCAATTATCCAGTGGCAATTTCCAGACTTTTGCTTTTGCTTTGGATATGAATAAGCTGTTTGAGGAGTTTGTGATCAGCTTTATCGATCGCCATCGTCATGAAATTTTGCCCACAGAGTTACAGGATTGTGAATTGCTGTCACAGTCAATGGGTGCGGTGCGCTATTTGGCTAAGACAAGTAATCAACAGCCAGTATTTCAACTGAAGCCAGATTTGGTGATGCGTCAAAAGGTCAGATTCCCTTTGATTATCGATACGAAATATAAGCGGCTAAAGGAAGGCGATCGCAAGTTGGGTGTTTCACAGGCAGATTTTTATCAAATGTATGCCTATGCTCAACGCTACGGTTGTCCGCATGTGTTGCTGATTTATCCGCAAGTTGTAGGAATGTCGGAACTAAAGGCTGAGTTTGCGATCGCGGGCGGCACGATTACGGCGGCGACGATTGATCTTTGTGGTGATTTGAGCAAGCAGGAGGAGCGTGATAAGCTAGTAAAACGATTAAAAGGACTTTTTGTATAATTACGGCAGAAGATGCAGGAGTTAAGTGATGATGCAAACTGAGAAATCTGTAATACGATTTGGGTTAAAAGAATCGACAATTGAGAAAATTCTTTCTGTATTTGTGAAGCATTCCAAAATCAAAAAAGTTTTGTTGTACGGTTCAAGGGCTAAGGGGAATTATCGCAATGGCTCAGATATTGATTTGACTCTAATTGGTGATGAGCTTAGTTATTCACAATTAGGTAATCTTGAGTCAGATATTGATGATCTATTTCTGCCTTATTCTTTTGATATATCAATTTTCAAGGATATTGATAATCCTGATCTAGTTGATCATATCAATCGCATAGGTGTTATTTTTTACGAGAAAGATTAATCAAATACTCTCACAGGGAAAAGTTTGTCTATTCATCTCCAACAATAGGAATATACACTAAAATATAAATCAGTATTGTTTAGGAGCATTCATCGTGTTGCTGCAAGAACTTAAGGAGCAAGCTTATAAATTATCAACCCGCGATCGCCTTGATCTGATTGCTGCGCTAATTCAGTCGTTGCAAAATCAAGTTGAGGTTGATGGCTTGCAATATTTAGCAAAACGGAATCATCCTTGGCGAAAACAGTTATATGTTAAGGGTCAAAAACTTTTTGCTTCGACTATTTGGCAAGACATGATAGCTAATGAAATGTCAGTTGAAGAGGCTGCTGATAATTGGGATTTGCCTTTAGATGCTATTGATGAGATTATTCGCTATTGTGAAAGTCATCAAGATTTGTTGAGGTTAGAGGCAGATGAGGAGCATTATCGTTTAGTAGAGGAAGGAGTTTCCTTTGAGTCTAAAGCTGCTTCTTGATGAAGATTCTCAGGCAAAATATTTATACATATATCCATCACCAAATCAATAAAATATTAACAAGAGTTAATTGATTTTAATTAACATAATTAAATATATAAAAATTAGTTGAAATATATTAATAAACCCTATAAGATCACTTAAATATAATATTGAAACTAATGAATATTCAAAAATCGAATCAACCTAACATTTGGGCAATTCAGTCTGGAATGGGAGGAGCTAAATGGGAACTTTTTAAAGACAAAAATATTGTTGCTGCTAGTCTTTATGATATCAATCGAAATTATCAAATAAATCCCCTTACACAAGATGATAAGTATAATGAGACTCAAATCAGGGATATTAATTACTTTGTAAAAGAAATCCAGAATGACGATATAGTAATCGCATTTTTCCCTTCATATAATAAACCAATTAAAGTATATGGTATAGGTCAAATTAAAAGTGAATATATACCACCAGATGCAGAAAATAATCCAAGTGAAGATGAATCATATAGACATGTTCACCATGTTCATTGGCTTATTAATGAACCAATTATTGACTGTGATTTGATCCTTCCCACTTATAATCAAGGTGGAGGGGCTGTGAGAAAATTAGATGTCTTACAGTTTGAACCAATTAAAAATGAATATCTCAAGCATTTTCCAATGCTTCAAGAAAAAATAAATTCAATATTAGATTTTTCACAAATGGGAGCTATTTTAACATCAAAGAATATTGAAAATTTATTGATGGTTAGTAAAAATCAGAAAAATTCGATTCTTTACGGTTCACCAGGTACAGGCAAAACCTATACAGTTAGCCAGTTTGCAAAGTTATTTTTATCTGAACAATTAAAATCTCCCATAACTCCAGAGCAACTTAAACTTGATGCAATCAAAGATTTAACTTGGCATGATGCGATCTCATTAGCTATATACGTCAATTTTCAATCTAAAAGTTTATTTAAGGTTACAGAATTAGTTAACAATGATTTAATGCAGCTTTATTGGAGTACCACTAAAACTGAAAAGCTGAGCAATACTATTCACTATACACTTCAAACACATACAGATCCAAGTATTGAAACAGTAAAAATAGCAAAACGTCAATTACCATATCTATTTGAGAAAGATCGAGATGGGTTTTGGTTTCTCACTGATTTAGGCAAGGAATATGTAGAAGAAAACCTAGCTAAACAGTTAAAGAAATTACAAGGTTCAACCATTATTAATGGGGAGCATCTCAATTAGGCACTGAGTAAATATACTTAGAAGAATAGAAGTACCCGTTGAGATAAGCACAACGATGATTCAAAACTTGAGCCACATTGTCTTTATTC
>JANNDZ010000031.1:0-3929 GCA_031378395.1 Pseudanabaena sp. OTE_75_metabat_487_sub | reverse complement strand
CGCCACTCATCTTTTGGGTTTTGATTTGTCCTAGCTATCTCTTACGTTGCTATAGATTTTACTTGAACCTAGAGCTACTGCTCAACGACTTCTTCATCAATATCAACAATCTGTCCATTAAACAAATCTGCTAAATTTTTGATCACCCTATCATCTTCTGACATCCCAACATAACCTTTAGATTGGCTCTGAGGTGAATTTACAGGGTTAGGCGGAGCGATGTTTACTTGTGGAACTGTCGGTGGCGTAGCTGGAGTATTGGAAACTGAAGGTGGGATTGGATTTTGGTAAGTGACGGGCGGAGGTGCGATCGCAGGACTAACAGGAAGTGGAGCCGTAACTTTGACTGGTTCAGCTTGAGGCGGTGTAGACACAAATGAAAACATTACCTTAATTGGTCGCTGCAAATGCTTGGCAAAAACTTCTTCTAGTTCTGGTCGTTTCTGAACCACAATGTTTTTTGTGGTTTCATCACGCTTCCCAGCTAAGCCGATTTTGACACTACCACTATCGATTGTGAGAATATGAGCCTGAATCTGGATAAAAACCCATTTTGTCGGTGTAGGCAACATTGACAAAATGCTTTGCCACATCTGATCTAGATCATATCCAACTGAAGCAAAGTTCTCAATATCATCACTTCCAGAAGAGATCGGCGTTTCAATATCTGGGAGAGCCGATAGCGAAGGCATAGATGGTTCAGCCACCTTCGCTATTTGAGTGGTTGGTGGTAGTTCTTGTGTTGAAATTGATGGGACTTGAGATGGAGCTTGTGCGGCAGGATTAATCTTCGGAGGTTGGGGTGCAACTTGTGGAGTAGCAGGTGTGCGCAATGGAATAAATGGTTGCGCTGAAGAAGGGATTGGAGATTGTGACTGCGCGATCGCACCCTGTGCTGATGGTAGTAAGCCCATGAGCGTAACTTCTAGCCAAAGCCTTGGCTGCGTGGTATTACGGATTTGCAGCTCGGCAGATCTCAAATGTTGTTGACCCAGCAAAATATTTGGGATTGATAAACTTTGAGCTAATTGACTCAATCTCTCCCAACCAGAACTAGTCATAGCAACGAGATCACTGCGATCACTAGCTGTTTTCGCAATTAATAGATCACGATATACATTCGCCAAGTTCTGTAACACGATTAAGGGTTCTCGCCCCCGATCCATAATTCGCCGCACATAATCAATTAATTGGATAGAATGATCGGCTGCGATCGCTTCAATGAGTGACAACAAATCTTGTTCAGGAACCGATCCCACCAAATCCCATACTGCCTCAACTGTAATCTCCCCATCCAATAAGCTCAATTGATCGAGCAAAGATTCTGCATCACGTAATCCACCCTGCGCAATTTGAGAAACCAAGGTAATCGCTTCAATATGAATATTAATATTCTCATTTGCAGCAATCTTTCCTAAATGCTTCACCATCGCATCAAGAGGAATTCGTCGAAAGTCAAACCGCTGACATCGCGAAATAATCGTTGGTAATACGCGCTGTGGATCAGTGGTTGCCAGAATAAAAGTAACGCGATCGGGAGGTTCTTCAAGAGTTTTCAGCAATGCGTTAAACGCTGCCGTGCTGAGCATATGACATTCGTCAATTATATAAACCTTAAATCTTGCCTTAACTGGAGCAAACTGAGCGCGTTCGATTAATTCTCGAATATTATCGACACCCGTATTGCTTGCCGCATCAATTTCGGTAATATCTAGCGCATTACCATTAGCGATGCTGTGGCATAGTTCACACTTGCCACAAGGGTTAGGAGTAGGTTGATCAGAGCTTAGGCAATTTAGCGACTTTGCCATAATCCGCGCACTGGACGTTTTGCCTGTACCTCTTGCGCCTGTAAATAAGTATGCAGGTGCGATACGCTTAGTGTTTAAGGCATTGCTAAGGGTATGCGCGATCGCCTCTTGCCCAACGAGGTCAGCAAAGATTTGAGGTCGATATTTGTGGTGTAGTGGCTCATAGCCCATGATGATGCTCAAGCACTGCTGGTCAAATATATCATTCACCAGTATAACTTTTGACCAAAGGCGACGATCGCATTTTGTCCGCCAAAGCCAAAGCTAAAATTTAGTGCATATTGAAGATTGAGAGATCGTTCAGCTTGTTGAATTATTCTCAAATCAAAAACAGGAGTTTTCATTCCTACGGTGGGCGGCAAAATGCGATCGCGTAAAGCTAATAGACAAAATACTGCCTCGATCATCCCTGTTGCCCCCAGCGTATGCCCTGTTGCACCTTTGGTTGCACTAACCTTGCTATCAGGAAAAATTCTTTGGATTAACTCTGCTTCACGGGCATCATTCATTTGCGTCGCCGTGCCATGCACATTGATATAACCAATATCCGTAGCACTAATTTGCGATCGCGTTAAACAATCTTTAATTGCGATCGCCGCCATTTTATTGTCAGGATTGGGACTAGTGGCATGATAAGCATCATTGGTAATTCCCCAGCCTAAAACTCTGCCATAAATTTGACAATCTCGCTGTATTGCAGATTCCAGCGACTCTAATACCAACACTGCCGCTCCTTCTCCTAACGCAAAGCCTTCGCGCTCTTGACTGAATGGATGCACGCCCGATTTTGCTAATACGTTAATTTTTTGAAATCCTGCGATCGTTAATGGTGTGATTGCCGCATCGGTTGCGCCTGCGATCGCCATGTCGCATTGTCCTGAACGGATTAATTCACAGGCTTGAGCGATCGTCCAGTTAGCAGTTGCACAGGCTGCCATCGGTGCAAGGACTGGAGCTTGAGTTTGCAATAAATTAGCAATTTGCGCTGATATATTCGCTGGCTGGCATTGCCACCATTTATCCTCAATCAAACCTTTTTCAGGTGAATCTAGAAGTAATTCTAATTCTCTTTGATTACTACGACTAGAACCGATAACTACTCCGCATTTCAGCAATGGAACTTCTAAACCTGCATCAGTGATTGCTTCTAAAGTAGCTTTTTCTAATAAATCTTGCGATCGCGATGAATAAGAATCATCTAAATAATTAATCCGAGCAATAGGAAGCTGAAATTGATTGTCAAACTCAACCCCTGATTTGCTTGCTAAGAGACTTTGCCAAGTATTTTCGCGACCCGATGCGATCGCTGTCATCATGCCAATACCTGTCACAACAACTGTTGTTCTACCAACTTCTCTATCCCAAGATTTCATCGACAGTAATACTTACATCAGGAAAAGCAAGAATAGATAAGTTTTGACCACGATAGAATTTCTGGATTTCTTGATAACCATTCGCCGTCGGCTGACGATAAACTTCTATGCAAGCACTATTAATATCAATTAACCAAACTTCAGTAATTCCATCTTCAGCATAGAGAGGAATTTTTAATTCGCGATCGTTATCAATTGTACTATCTGCAACTTCAATTAATAGCAGTACATCACTAGGTTGTGGATGTCCAGATCTATAGAAATCATCCTTATACCTTAATATCATTACATCAGGCTCTGGCTCAGATGTATTATCTAAAGATAAAGGATTTTGAACGCGAATTATAACCCTTGCGCCTAGCTTATGGGCTAATATATAATTGCAAAAATCAACGCAAGCTGCGTGTCTTCTACCAATCGGTGACATTTTAATTATTTCTCCTCGAATTAATTCCACACGCTCACCATTCGCAATTATTCCAGATTCAGACATCTGATAATATTCCTTAACGGTGAAGAGTCGCTTGAGTACTGCTGTCGTTGGCATATAAATGTGCTTCCCTAGAATTGGTTTTATTTTAACCTTAATTTTTGCTGTACAGCACTGGGGGATAGCAAAAATTTCAAAAGTGCCGCGAAGCAGCACTTTTAAAATCTCTGTTTGGTTTTAATATCTCTTACCGCATCCTTTACATAAGTAGTTCTGGATGGCTTTACCATCTTGATGGTGATGTTTGCAGTTTTT
>JANNDZ010000001.1:0-2169 GCA_031378395.1 Pseudanabaena sp. OTE_75_metabat_487_sub | reverse complement strand
CCTGAGCGAATTGATCGCTTCTTAGCAAATCAACTCCCCGACCTATCGCGATCAAGAATTCAAGCATTAATTGATGAAGGGCATGTCACAGTTAATGATGTTATATGTGATAACAAAAAGGATTTAATCAAAGCAGGCGATCGCATTCAACTCATTACTCCCGCCGCAAAGCCTCTCGATATAGTTGCCCAAGAAATTCCTCTAGATGTTCTGTACGAAGATGAGCATTTAATTGTAATTAATAAATCAGCGGGAATAGTCGTCCATCCTGCGGCGGGACATAGTGATGGAACTTTAGTAAATGCACTTTTAGCTCATTGCACAGAGCTTTCGGGAATAAATGGAACTCAACGTCCAGGGATTGTGCATCGTTTAGACAAAGATACCAGTGGCGTAATGGTGGTTGCCAAGAGCGATCGCGCTCATCAAGATTTACAAGCCCAAATTCAAGCAAAAACAGCAAGACGAGAATATCTAGGCATTGTGCGCGGAGTTCCTAAAGGTGAATCAGGAGTAATTGATGCTGCGATCGCCCGACACAAGAGCGATCGCAAAAAAATGGCAGTCATTGCTGATGGTAGAAAAGCGATTACGCATTGGCAAATTCAGGAACGTCTAGGAAATTACACGCTTGTTAAGTTCGATTTAGAAACAGGGCGTACTCATCAAATTCGCGTTCATTCCGCATATATGGGCTGGGCGATCGCTGGCGATCCTGTCTATGGATATCCGAATAAGGAAACTTCGCAATATCTGGCTGGTCAAGCACTACATGCATGGCGACTTACCTTTACCCATCCAGTCTCAGGCGCATTAATTGAAAATACTGCCCCAATACCTGAAGGGTTTGAGAAGTTATTAGTGTTTTTACGACGCAGAAAATAAAATGCGGCGCTTAGCGCCATATTTTATTCTTGGAGTGTCAGTGCTAGCTGATAAATTTGGCGGCGTGATAAATCGGCTAGTTCTGCTAATTGACGACTTGCCTCCGATCGCGAAACCCCAGAATCAATCAAACTTTGTAACTCTTTTAAAATCACATCTTCTGTCCAAACCGCTTTGGGGCTAGGTTTTGCTCCTTCTATAACTAATGTGAATTCACCCCTAGGAGCCTGAATTGTAAAATATGCGATTGCATCTTCAATCGAACCGCGCCAAAATTCCTCATGTAATTTGGTCAATTCTCTTGCGATCGCAATTTGACGTTCTCTTCCCAAACTTTCAGCAAGCTCTTCGAGAGTTCGTAATAACCGATGTGGCGATTCATAGAGAATCATCGTGCGAGTTTCTAGTCGCAAAATTTCAAGGCGATCGCGTTTTTCTTTTTTATCAGTTGGCAAAAATCCATCAAACCCAAAATGCTGTGTCGCAAAGCCTGAGGCGGTCAAAGCCGCAATTCCTGCAGTGACGACAGGGATCGGCACAACACGCACACCCACAGCAATACATCCCTGTACTAGTTCCACCCCAGGGTCAGAAATCGCGGGCATTCCTGCATCGGTGACTAAGGCGATCGCCATACCTTGCAACAACTTCTCTACCAGTTCGGGGACACGCTTAAAAGCATTATGTTCGTGATAGCTTGTCTGCGGAGTCTCAATCCCAAAATAATGCAACAGCTTACCAGTATGTCTGGTATCCTCCGCCGCAATTAAATCTACCTGTTTTAGTGTTGCGATCGCTCTGAAAGTCATATCTTCCAAATTACCGATCGGCGTTCCCACCAAATACAGGATTCCTGAAGCTTCCATTAATTAGCGCCACTGTTTATTTTCTAATTCGCGAAGTTGACGCTCTAGGCGATCAATTCTTCCACGCAATTCATCCATTTCATTTTGACGTGGCACGCCCAAATCTTGCATCACATTACGAATCTGCCGCTGAATTAAAGTCTCCAGATTTCCCTGCTCTGACTTGAGTCGGCTCGCAATATCGTTGAGGATCTCTGAAGCCTGTTCAGGATCGATTTTGCCATCTTTGACCCAATCTTCACTAGCTTCTTTTATTTTTTCTAGCACCATCGAAGTCGTGCCAACACCAAGCATGAGTAACTGCTTGAGCAAATTATTGCTATCCATAACTATAAGTGATCCTCAAAGCCGATCTATCACTCCATCATACTACTTCCTTTTCAGTCTAAAAACAGTGGAATGGGGCTAAGCCCCATTC